>JAUVMD010000168.1 GCA_030600405.1 Nitrospirota bacterium | reverse complement strand
TAAATAATATCTTGATGAACCGTTAAATTGAAGAGGTTGAGGTGAGTATGATGACCAAGCCCAGGGGTCCTAAAAAGAAAGCGCGCGATCAAATCAAATCCAATAAGAAGAATGCCCGCATTGGATTTTTGGAATCGATGGGGGACAGTGGGTACGATAACCGGACCGATCCGAATTATTGTTTTGATGCTTTGCTGAACTTTATGAAAAAAGAAGAGCCTGATAATGAGACTTTCGGTTAAGCCGGGAATTTCTTAAAATAAACCGCAGGCCTTCAAGGATTGTTTAGGGAAGGGGCACAAAGTGAAACAGCCGACTCAGGGGGAGCCGGCTGTTTCTTTTTGGGCTTCGGAGTTGTCTCAAACAACTGTCTAAAATCGTGAAAAATAATAGCCGCCTATTGTAGCCAATTGGGATGGATGAGTGCCAGTAGGAATCGAGATATCTTTGAATATAAAGGCGTTGGGGGGATATGAATACCCGGAAGGGACCGGGGGAATCCTATTTCATGTCAGAAAAAAGGAGAAATTCCCCCTGCCTGGAAATGATATAATTTTCCAGAAAATCTCTACTGTTTCTTTATAAGGGGGGTATGTGTCATGAAATATAAATATATAGCTGTCGTCGGCCTGATCCTGTTTCTGGCCGGTTGCCAGAGTTCGGGGGAACTGGGGAAAATTACGGAGGCCGGACCGCCCCAGGTTTCCGAACAGCGTGGGTCTTTGGTTCTCTACAAGGAGCCCTTGTTCAACTCAGGAAGAAGACAATCAGTTTGTGATGGCTTGTATCGCCCTGAGGCCGGAAAAGACGTCCCCGACATGCGCAATTTTCCCTATTATGCTTGCGAGGGGCGCTACACCCTGACCCTTTCGGGAAATAAAGGAACGACCCTCTCTTTATTTGGTAAATTCAAATATCAAAAGGAAAACGGGTTTATGGTGATCGTGAAAAATGATAATCGAAAGATCTGGGTCATTAACCTTAATAGTATTCCATCCGGGAGATGGGTCAGCGTTGAGGCGGGTAGCCAAACGGGCGGTTATGAAGTGTTTTTCCGGAAAGCATCCGGATTTGATCAAAGCATTTCCTCGGTGAAATGGGGCCAGTGGTGGCAAGGGGATACCCCGGAGTAAAACGGGTACCCTGAGCCCTTGGACAAATTCCATGTAATGGGAGTACCCTGTGGAAATCACTGAAATTCAATGCCAATCCATCCTCACCCGCGCCAGCGGTTATTTGAAACCGGTGTGCTCGCATTCCATCAATCCCTATGTCGGTTGCGGGTTCGGACGGTCGGCCTGCGGGGTCGGCTGTTACGTCCGGCACAATGCCTGGCTGACACGGGGACGGGACTGGGGGGCTTTCGTCGATGTTAAAACGAACGCTCCGGAAATATATCTGAAAACCTGTGACGCGGAGCAACGCTGGGCGCATCGCCGGGGTCAACCCTTCGCCATTTTCTTTTCCAGCTCTACCGAGCCCTGGCAGCCGGCCGAAAAACAGTATCGCGTCACACGCCGTCTTTTGGAAACCATGGTGACACATCCGCCGGATGAAATGATCCTGCAAACCCACGCCACCGCCATGCGCGACGATTTGGATTTGGTTGCCGCATTATCCCAAAAATGCCAACTGCGCGTGCATGTATCCATTGAAGGTGATACAGAACACCTTCCCGGACTACCGCCTCCGCCAGCGACCGTGAAAGACCGGGTCGAGTTACTGCGTCAATTGAGTTCCGCCGGAATTTTTGCAGTAGCGTGTTTGTCGCCCCTCTATCCCATGCAGAACCCCGCCGTCTTTTTCGAGCAACTGGCCGGGGCGGGAGTCGACGCCGTGGTGATCGATCACTTCATCGAAGGCGATGGCACCCGCGAAGGATCCCGCACTTGGAAAACCGCTCTGCCCCGTTCCATGGAAGCGGTGTCTGCCGAATCCACCCGTCTGGAATACCGTGACCGCATCGCCGCCATGGCGCGAAATTATCTGCCTGTCGGTATCTCGGCTTCCGGTTTCGCCGGCCATTATTCCAGTTTGTGATTACTTTGGGGTGAAGGGAACCAGGGGAGGACGCTTCGGCAGTTTGTAATTGCTGGGGTGGAAAATTTTCATCAGGCCGATACGTTGCGCGGGCCAGGTGCTTTTATGCACGTTGGTGGGAGCCTTGCCTTTGAATATCAAAACACCGTACTTGCCGTAATGCGGCAGTTTGCGGATCAGGCCGGGAACGCTTTCCGGATCGTCGGCAATAATCCAGGTGGCCGAGCGTGTCGGGTCATGCGGATGCGGCAGAGTGAACACAAAACTGTGATCCTTCCACGGAAATTTTTTCCCTTCAATCGTGACCCCGTTCTTTTGGAACGTGACCTCAAATTGTTTGAGCGCAGGTTTTAAAGATTGCGCCACGTCATTGTTTCTGCCGAACAGCCACAGCGCGGCCTTGGGTGCCGGGAGGTAAGTGGTGTCGTTAAAAATTTTCGTTGGCTTACCCAATTTTTTCGCGAATTGCGCGTAGGCTTGGTGTAACGGTTTCGCTCCCTTTTTTGGAAGCACCGCCACCGCCGTTGGCGCGCCGTAGCTTTGGCCGATGCTGGGCGGCGCTTCGCGCGGGTCGAGCCTGCGGAACAGATCGGTGTAGGGGTCGAGCAGCACCGCTTGCGGTTTGCCCGCAACAAATAACCGTATGGTTTGACTGGACTTCGATTCCAACGTCAGGTTTTGGATGTGCGGTTGATCCGACCCCTCCACCCACACCGCCACCGGCAGGGTCATTGTGAATAGCGGGCGCTTCTGTTTCTGTAAGACGTTTAGAGTGAGCCGATATTCACCCTGAAATACTTCGTAAGAGGCGTCGTCCAACTCCAGCTCCGGTGCACCTTTGGCGCGCACCCATTGCCGGAAAAAGACCTCCAGCTTTTTACCGGAAGCCGCTTCGAAATGGCCGCGCAGTGCGTCGAACCCGGCGTGACGAAACTTTTGCGTGATGAAAAACTCGCGCAGTGCTTTTAAAAAAACTTTATCTCCCAACTCCAGCCGGAGCATGTTGAGCACCATCACCAGTTTGCCGTAGCCGATGGCCTGCGAGGCCATATCGGTACGCCCTCGAAATCTTGAAAGCGGAAAATCGTTTTTCGCGTTCACATAACTGGCGTACTTCATCAATTGTTGAAAGCGGTAACGGTCGCCTTCGCCCTTCAAGTCGGGAAACAGGTGATCCGAAAGGTAGGCGGTGAGCCCCTCCGACCAGTTGCCGCCTTTGCGGTCGATATACACCCCGTTGCCCCACCAGTTGTGGAGAATCTCGTGGGGGTAGGAGGTGTGGAGGATGAATGGGAAGCGGATGATGCGCGAACCCAACAGCGTGAACGACGGCATGCCGTATCCGGTCTGCAACGCATTCTCCACTACTGCGAACTTGACGAACGGGTAGGAGCCGATCAATTGTTCGTAAAACGCGAGGTAGGACTTGGCGGCTTCCAGATATTTCCGCGCCAGCGCTTTTTCCTTTTGGCGCAGGAACACGTAGAGTTTGACGTCTTCATACGTATCGCGGTATTCCTGAAAATGGTCGGCGACCAGGAAGATTTCCTGCATCGGGTCGTCACATTGCCAGAACGTATGGCGCGGTCCGTTTACCGTGGTTTCGCGCACGCGCTTGCCCTGGCTGACCACTTTCCACTCAGCAGGAAGGTTGGCCGACAGGGAAAACGTGATCAACGCGGTTCCATCCTGGTTATCCACTGTGGGATAAAAATAACTGGCGCCGGACAGGAAAATACCGTGATCTTTTTCTTTGCCGAAGGGGCCGGGCAGGGAACCGCCGTTCTCGCGCAAGGCGTCGGTATACTTTCCGTGATAATGGAATTTGACCTGCAGAAAATCCGGCCAGGGCTGGTCCTCAGGTTTTGAAACTGTAATTTTATGCAGAGGCATTGTTCCCTCTATTGCGGAAGTCGTTGCCACTTTCCAATTCCCTTTATGAGGAATCTCGGTTTTGTCGATTTGGTAATTCGCGTGCAGAAAAAAACTGATTGCCGGTTCCTTGCGGCCGCCGGGGTACAGGGTAACGAGGTCCTCGATCTTTGCCGAGTGGCGGACCGGGTCTAATGTGACCTCAAGATCGTGGTGAGCGGGACGCGTCCAGAAGGCCGCCCCGGCGGTCTGCCCTGTTCCCGGAAAAACACAAACGCACATAATGGCCACGAGTAAACTTAGTCGTGTCTTGGATAATGAAAAAGAATCGCTCACTGGAAAAGAGAGAGGTTGGAGGTTAGCTGAGCACGGCGTCGATGCCGCGATGCGGGGCGCCGAGCACGCGCACCACCACCCGGTTGGGCAGGCAGGCGGCGAACCGGTCGGCGTACTGGATGTACCCGGATTTGATGCATAACTTTTTATTGCAGGGCGATTTCACCACGCGGGCTTTGCCGTCTTTGATCTCCACTGCGGTTTCGCCGATGGGACCGGTGACGTGAACGATCCGGTTCTCAGATAACGGCAGGCGTTCGACTTCCTGATGATCGACCTCGATCACCACCCAACTTCCCGCCCGTTGGGATAAATCCATCT
>JAUVMD010000237.1 GCA_030600405.1 Nitrospirota bacterium | reverse complement strand
CTTTGAGCATCAATTTCCACGACTGCATGTGCGCAGTTTCCACCTCCTTGACCGAGGAGCTGTTGGGCATGTTGATGGTCTTGGAGATCGCGCCGGAAATAAACGGCTGGGCGGCGGCCATTTTATAAATATGGGCTTCGTGCCGGATAAAACGCTTGCCGTACTTGCCGCACTTGTTGGCGCAGTCGAAGATCGGGTAATGTTTTTCATTAAGGTGCGGCGCTCCTTCGAGGGTCATGGTGCCACACACCGCATCGTTGGCTTGGCAGATGTCTTCATCGGAGAATCCCAGATGCTTGAGCATATTGAAACTGAAGTCATCCAACATTTCATCTTTAATGCCGAGCCTTTCCCGGCAGAACGTTTCACCCAGAACGTGTTTGTTAAAAGCAAAGGTAATATCGAATGCCTTGGGCAATTCCTTTTCCACCTGGCCCAGGATTTCGTCGGTAAAACCCCTGGCTTTCAACGACTCGTGGTTGATGATGGGGGACGTGGCGAGACTGCCCGAACCCACGCAATAGCTGACGATGTCATTGATCTCCGGTTCCGGATATCCCAGTTTCTTCAGCGCCATGGGCACCGACTGGTTGATGATCTTAAAGTAACCACCTCCCGCCAGTTTCTTATACTTGACCAGTGCAAAGTCGGGCTCGATGCCGGTGGTGTCGCAATCCATCAACAAACCGATAGTGCCGGTCGGGGCGATGCAGGTGGTCTGCGCGTTGCGATAGCCGTGACGAACACCCAACTCGAGAGCGCGGTCCCACGACTCCACCGCCGCGGTCCGGAGGTATTCGGGACAATACGCGGCGTCGATGCTCTGCGGGAAGGTGTTAAGGCCTTCGTACTCATAGGAATCGCAGTTGTAAGCGGCACGGCGATGGTTACGAATCACCCGCAACATGTGTTTCTTGTTGGCCTCGTACCGCGAGAACGGCCCCAGCTCGGCCGCCATTTCGGCAGATAGGGCGTACGAGGTGCCTGTCATCAACGCCGTGATCGCACCGGTGATGGCCAGCGCTTCTTTGGAATCGTAGGCAATTCCCTGAACCATCAGTAGGGTTCCGAGGTTGGCGTAACCGAGACCCAGGGTACGGTACTCATAACTTTTCTGGGCGATGGCCTTGTTTGGAAACTGCGCCATGGCCACGGAAATTTCGAGCGTCAGCGTCCACAACCGGCAGGCTTCGATGAACCGGTGCACCTCAAACTGCCCGCTTTCTTCGTCATAAAACCGGATCAGGTTGATCGAAGCGAGGTTGCACGCGGTGTCGTCCAGAAACATGTACTCCGAGCAGGGATTGGAGGCATTGATGCGACCGCCTTCCGGACAGGTATGCCACTCATTGACCGTGGTGTCGAACTGCACGCCGGGATCGGCCGAGGCCCAGGACGATTCGTTGATCTTCTCCCACAAATCGCGGGCCTTTACGGTTTTCACCGTCTCGCCGGTCGTGCGGGAAGTGAGGTCCCACGTCCCGTCGTTTTCGACTGCCTTCAGAAAATCGTTGGTCAGACGCACCGAGTTGTTGGAGTTCTGCCCCGATACGGTCTGGTACGCTTCCGAGGTCCAGTTGGTATCGTATTCCTCGAACTCGATGTCGTGCACGCCCTGCTTGCCCAACTGGATGATGCGGTACAGATAATTTTCCGGAATGAAATCGCGTACCGCTGCCCGCAGCGCCTTGCGCAATTTTTTATTGGAGTGGACGTTGAACCGGTTCTCTTCGTTGTCCCAGTCCCAACAGGCCTGCAAAACATTCTTGAGATGTTTACGGCACAACTTGCTCCCTACCGCCAGGGCGGCGACTTTGCGCTCTTCCTTCATTTTCCATTCGATGAACTCTTCGATGTCGGGGTGGTCGATATCGAGGGTGACCATCTTGGCGGCGCGGCGTGTGGTGCCGCCGGACTTGATGGCGCCCGCCGCGCGGTCGCCGATCTTCAGAAAGCTCATCAGGCCAGACGATTGGCCGCCGCCGGATAGAGCTTCTCCCGATCCGCGCAGTTTCGAAAAGTTGGTGCCGGTGCCGGATCCGTATTTGAACAGACGCGCTTCCTGTTGCCACAAGTTCATGATGCCGCCTTCATTCACGAGGTCGTCGGTGACGGAAAGAATGAAGCAGGCATGCGGTTGCGGCCGTACGTAGGCGGTGTTCGATTTTTCGGGCAGGCCGGTTTCCGGATTGGTGAAGTAATGGCCCTGCGCGGGTCCTTCAATTCCGTAGGCCCAGTTCAATCCTGTGTTGAACCACTGCGGGGAATTGGGCGCGGCATACTGACGGGCCAACATGTAGCGCATGTCGTCATAATAAGCGCGGGCGGCATCTTCATTGCCGAAGCATCCGCTCTTCCATCCCCAGTAGGTCCAGCACCCGGCCAGCCGGCGAAACACTTGACGCGAGTCGGTCTCGCTTCCAAACCGTTCCTTTTCGGGCAGTTGGGAAAGAGCTTCGGTATCCGGCTCTGAAGGACATAACCATTCGGGAACACCCGCTTCATAGCGCTTTTTGGTGCGGGCCGGCACACCCGCTTTGCGGAAATACTTCTGGGCCATGATGTCCACCGCCACCTGCGACCACGTACTGGGCACACCTACATAATCGATCTCGGAAACCACCGAGCCGTCGGCGTTGATAATCCTCGAGATCCGTTCAACAAAAGTGAGGCCACTGTAGGCGTCGTCTAAACCCTGGGTGAAAGTACGGTGAATATGCATGAATCTCTCCAAAAACCTACAATGAAAATCCAACTCCTCGAACGCTTATGAATCGAGAAATATTTTTTATATTTTTAAGATGGAACCAACCTTTCAATTGAAATTAAATCCTGCCCCTCAGCACTAATTTAGGAGTCCATTATTAAATTACCAATCACTATATCTAGTAGTTGGTAGCTCACAATAGCACCATATAGAGGGTTGTCAATGGGTTTATCTCTAAATAATTTTTCGATTTTTCAAGCCGTTTTTATATAAGGAGTTACGAAACAACTCCTTTTAAATCTGATAGATAGGAAAAATTAGAGCGGCTGTGGGAGAAACGTAATTCACAGGGATAATAAGGTTTTTCGGGGGTGTCGGGAGCTTTCAGCGCATCAAATAAAGTTGATAAACATGTCCACCGTTCATCCTCCTATAAAATAAGGATGACCGGCCTATAGCCCTTTTAAAGCCCCTTAGTTAAGCCTTGGAAGCCTGTGGATAAAATAGATGGATAAACAAACGGCTCTTTAAGAGCTTGGAAGCCAGCGTAACGCTGGACCGAATGCAAAAATAAAGAAAGATGGTGTCACCCTGAGCCTGTCGAAGGGGGAGCAAAAATTACTGCTCTAACAGCTCGATATTGACTTGGCCGATGAATTCCATCAGCTTCAGCGCCCCGGCGTAATTGCCTTCGGAGAGCTTGATGTGGGTGGCGTCCACATAATGCTGGCCCAGGGTGGGGTCCAGCGCCCGCCATTCGCCGACCCAGACTTCCGGCCAAGCGTGGTAGAGGAATCCCTTGAACTCCTGGGAATACACCAACCCATTGACGACCTTGGTGG
>JAUVMD010000265.1 GCA_030600405.1 Nitrospirota bacterium | reverse complement strand
GGGTGACGTTTCGCCGTCACTTATCAAAATACGGATTGCGGGCTATGAAACCGGTGGACAGCATGGCGGCAGGGCGCTCGCCCTACGGGGTGCATCACATGGCGGGCAATGTCTGGGAGTGGGTGGCGGATTGGTATGAAAAAAAGTATTATGAACGAAGCCCCGCGAAAAATCCGAAAGGTCCCGTGACTGGGGAGGAAAAAGGATTGCGCGGCGGTTCCTGGTATTCCGGCGCACGACACCTGACCCCCGCTACCCGTTATTGGTCGGACCCCTATGTGCGTAATTCCAATTTCGGCTTTCGTTGTGTCCAGGATGCCCCCAAGAAAGAGTGAGTCCTCGGAGCGGAAACCGTTTCATAGCTCAATTCCCTGTTGCAGAAGACTCTTCTTTCTGGGGAGATTCTACATCGGGGGTGAGTAGCCGGGCGATGCGGGTGTGGCCTCCCATTTCCGCACTTTGGTAAGCGGTCCATCCGTCACGGGTTTTCACGTGCCGGTCCGCTCCTTTATCAATCAACAATTCCACGATTTTCAGGTTACCCTCAAACGCCGCGCTCATCAGTGCGGTCCATCCTCTTCGGGTGCGGGCGTTGATATCCGCTCCCTTTTTGAGCAGTAATTGCACGATTTCAATATTATTGCCGAAGGCGGCGCTGATCAGCGGGGTCATCCCATGCGCATCCGGCGCATTGACATCGCCTCCCTTCCTCAAAAACAATTTGACGATCTCTATGTTCCCGCCGAAGGCAGCGCTGTTGAGCGCGTTAAACCCTCGGCCTTCCTCTACCTTGATTTTAGCACCCCGCCTGAGGAGCAATCTGACCATTGACATATTTCCCTTGCCTGCGGCACTGGTGAGTGGACTGACCCCTTGCCGGTCCGGGATATTAGGGTCAGCGCCTTTTTTTAAAAGGAGGCGCACCATGGGAAGATTCCCCAGCCGGGCGGCGTCGTTTAAGGCGGTTCGGCCGATGCGGTTCTTGGTATCCAGATCGGGTTTCAATTTAAGCAGGGATTTAAGAATTTCGAGGTCGCCGTGGGCGACGGCCGCCATCAAGGCGGTATTTCCCTGACCGTCTTTATGCTGGACATCGGCACCTCGTTTGATAAGAAGCCGAATAGTCTCGGGAGTGCCGCGATGAAGGGCTTCGATCAATGCGGTGCGTCCCCGCTGATCTTTGATATTGATATTGGCTTCTGCATCGAGAAGCAGTCGAGGGATTTCTGGGTTACTTCCCGCGGCGGCATCGATCAGCAGGCAAAATCCGTCTTTATTGATCAGGTTGATTTTGGCACCTTTGTCCACCAGAACCCGGGCGGTATCGAGATTTTCCCGAAGGGTGGCCAGCCAGAGTGCCGAGTAGCCGTTGCGGTCACGTATGTTGACGTTGGCACCGTATTCGATTAACCGTTCGCCGATTTCGGGGTGGTTGCCGGTTGCGGCCCATATCAAGGCGGTGAAGCCTGCCTTGTCCTGCGCGTTGACTTTGGGTTTTAGGCTCAGGATTACATCCACCGCTTCCAGATTACCACCGGCAACCACGCTCATCAGTGCGGTTCGGCCTTCGTTGTCGATTGCGTGCGGGTCAGCGCCCAACTCCACCAGTTGACGCACAAGATGGAAATCGCCGAGCATGGCCGCCTCCATTAAAGCAGTGAATGATCCGCTGTTTTTCGCTTTGGGATCGGCACCCCGGTTGAGGAGAAACGCGGCCAGATCGGTGTGCTCCTCTTCCAGTGCGGCCATCAGTCCCTTATCCAGGGCAGCCTGACGATTCATCATTCCGTTATCGAGCATTAAAATGATGGTGTGTGACTGACCTTTGCGGGCCGCTTCGACAAACTCTTCGATTTGTTTTTGCTCTTCAATTCTGGAAGGTGAGGTGCTTGGGGTGTCCGAAGAATTGCAGGAAAACAAAAGTAGTAAGGAAACGAAACCCAGCGCAATTCTAATCCATGAGAATACCATTTGCCTGCTCCCCGAGGTAACGGTGGGTCCTATCCGGCCCTGAATCCTTGTTTATACTATCAATACCTAATGGATTCAACCGGTGAAAAACAGGAGAAGAGAGCTGGCTTCAAAAATAAAAAGCGGTACCGGATTATCTCCGGTACCGCCGGGACTCATTAAAATTGAAATGGGTTCTTATTTGCCAGTCAGGTGAAATTCCAACTGCGCTTTCTGGCCGGCCTCAATGGTAACTTCCTGAGAGACTTCTCCGACATAAGGATGCCATGCCGTGATCCGGTAGGTCCCGGCAGGAATTTGATCGATTTGAAATGATCCCTCTTTGGCCGTGATGACATAGTAAGGGTTCCAAATGATACGCGCATCCGCTTCCATGAAATTGTGCTGATCGCACTGCAAGAAAAAATGCTTGTCCTTCTTCATTTTAAACCGCTTTAGATTTTTGGTGACGTCCGCCACGTCGCCTTTGTTGGGGAGCGGTTTGTTGAACAAGGTCTTGGCACGAGCCCCAACCTTTGAATATCCGTGCGGATTGTGAAGAATATCCGGATCGTGGTTGGTGATTTGAACCAGGCCGGTCTTCATTTTCTTAGGGGTTTTCCGTACGACCGTAACTTTTGGAAAAATGTCGCAGTTTTTAAAATCGAAATTGATGGTTTGAGAAAGCCAATCCTTCCCCTGTTCGATGTTCTCGATAAACACAACGGTGTCTTTCAGCTTTCCGTCCGTAACGACTACTTTATGGCGAGGGCGAATTCCTCCCTCTTTGGTGTCTGGATGTTGGGCACAGAATTCTGAATTTTTGCCCTTATTCAAATCCTCTTGAATCGGTTTGGGAACCTTGCCTTTGAAAGAAACGGAACCGGCGAGGCTACCGCCGTTGGTTACGGGTGAAACCTGATATGCTTTCGTTTTTGCCAAACCCTCTTGTGCGACCCACAGGGTCAGGCAGATCATGAGCCCTGCTACTTTGATAGGTGCTTTCATGGTTCCTACCTCCTCTAAAAAGGGAGAAATAGTTCGCATTTACCGTTTAACAAACTGGGTATCGATGTATTTCACAACATCCCAGATTTGCCTGTCTTTCAGCGTTTTTCCATGCGCCACCATCCCGGTTCCCTTGGATCCGTTTTTGATGATCCAGAACATCTGGCCGGGAGAAACGTGTTTCATGGTGTCGGAACAGGTAAAGTTCCGGGGCCGCGGATTCAAGGCTTTGCCCAACTTTCCGTTGCCCTTGCCTTCACTGCCATGACACATTTTGCAGGCCATGG
>JAUVMD010000293.1 GCA_030600405.1 Nitrospirota bacterium | reverse complement strand
TTCCCTTGAAATTCATCCCGCCCACCACAAAATCCTTAAATTCAAAATCCGAGTAAGTGTAAGAAACCGTTCCCTGCCAATTTTTGTGGGGACGCCACCGGAGCCGGGCTTCCACTCCCTTACGTTCGGAGGTACCTGCATTGCGGAAAAACGTCCGGCCGGGGAACGCGGCCAATTCGAAAGGAGTGATCTCGTCTTCCGTCCGAATATAAAACAAAGCCAACTCATATTCGATCCCGGGATTGCCCTTAAGGCCCAACTCCACGCTGTAAGAGGTTTGGGGTTTGAGGTTCGGACTGAATCCTCCGCCCCCTGACGGATTGTTGATTAATTCGGTGGTGGTCGGGGTTTCAAAAACCGTGGAACCGTTTAGATAAACCCCGTGCTCTTGGGTTAGATGATACAACACACCCAAAGTGCCACTGCCCTGGGTCAGGGTTTGAGCACCGGATTGGTCTCCATCGTCTAAAAACGCATCGTTCACCCGGTAGTGAATCCAGTCATACCGACCCCCAGCGACCAGTTCCCAATCATTCGATATAACCATTTCGTCCCGGACATATATCCCCAGACTGCCCACGATTTCCCGTTGATTCAGCGTCTCCATTCCGCGAACACCCGAAATATTGTTAAAGCGTTGCCGATCGTCATTTTGATAGAGCACATCGATGCCGGCGACCCATCGGTTGGATTTGGTGAACAGAGAATGGTTATTGATATATTTCAAAGCCGCTCCAGGCGCCCATCGCTCAAATTCTACCTGTCCGCCGGAAACGAACGGCAAACGGTTGGAAAAATCTCGATGGATCAAATGAGCGGTAAACGTCAGGTCCTGTCGTTGTCCCAGAGGTTTCCGCCAACGCCAACCCAGCGTTTCCTGATCGACCTCCTCGCCCGCATCAAACAGCACATTTTGAGGATGGGCCTGGCTCGGATTGATCGCCGCCTGAAACCCGGTCAATCCTCCCGGATCTTCCGCCCGGGGAGAATAAAATTTTTGGACCGTCAGTTGGGTGTCAGAACCCGACACAGACTTCCAGTTGAATTTGGTTTGAAATAACAGTTTTTCGGTAACGCTATGTTCCCGGTAACCATTCAACTCCAAGCGCGATCCGAACACCCGATAATCGGAGGTCCGGGTACGACCGCCCAGTTTGAGCTGGGTTTTCAACAAACCAAAGGAACCGGTCACCACTTTCGATCCTATCTCGAAGGGATCATTGGGACCGTTCTCGGTGAATATGGAAATGACCCCTCCAGAAGCGTTTCCGTAAAGCGAGGCGGAAGGACCGCGAAGAACCTCGATATGGTCGATAATCCCGGGATCGACGGCATCCATCTGGCTGATGCCGTCCGGCAGAGTTTGGGGAATGTCGTCCACCAGGATTTTGATACCGCGAATGCCAAAGGGCGAGCGGGCTCCGAAACCGCGAATCGATATTCGCAGGCCTTGCGCAAAATTATATGGATTTTGAAAAAATAGTCCCGGGAGGATCGATAGGGATTCATCCAAAGTCAGCGTGGGTTGGTCTTTTTGGATGTCTTCTTTTTCAATGCGGGCAACTGCGTTGGGAATATTATGTACGGGCTTGGCAGAGCGGGTTGCCGTCACCTCGATGGGTTCCAAAACTTCGACTTGTCCATCCTGCGAAACTTGGGACCACAGGAAAGGCAACGCCGCGCCCCATTCCAAAACCAGGACAATGGACAGGCAGCCCAAAACTCGGGGCAGGGAAGCCTTCATTTTTTTGAGGGAGGTTATTTTGAATTTTGGTCCAGGATATTCAAAATCGATTTCAGATCCTGCGTGGCTTTCTTTTTCCAGTCTGCCAGCGCTTCCCGGTTAAAACCAAAACTCAACTGAGACCCCTCATTGTTGGATTTTTTTTGCTTCAATTTGTTTTTGGCGCCCGCGATAGTGAATTTGTCCGCATACAGCAATTGTTTGATTTCCAGAACTTGGTTGATGTCCTTTTTCTGGTACAAGCGCTGACCGGAACGGTTTTTATTGGGCTTGAGAACGTCGAACTCGTCCTCCCAATAACGGAGGACATGTTGTTCCACCTCCACGATTTCGGCCACTTCACCTATCTTGAAAAATAGCTTATCCGGAATGGGTTGCTTCATAATCATTACTGTTGGTTGAGTCCAGCAAATGTTTACTGGGCTTGAATGTTAAAACCCGCCGGGGTTTAATGATAATCGGCTCACCCGTTCTAGGATTCCTCGCATTCCGGGCTTTTTTGTCTCTCAAATTGAAACTGGCAAATCCGACGATACGGACATTTTCTCCCTTACTCAATACCGCCTTAATTTCATCCAACACGACATCCACCGCCGAGGCGGCTTCCTGCCGGGTAAAACCGATTCGCTCATAAACCCGGTCGACAATATCCGATTTCACAATGGTACCTAGTTCTGATCCCTTTGTCATAAGCACCTCGAAAAAAAAAGTTATACTTCCTCTTTCGTCTCCTTCTTAGCCTCTTCAATAATTTTCGCAGTCAGGTGATCCGGTACGACATCGTAATGATCATACTCCATAACGAAAATTCCCCGACCGCTGGTCAATGCGCGAAGTTCTTGAGCATAATTCAAAATCGATGCCATGGCGACATGAGCACGGACATTCTGATTGTCGTCGTTGGCATCGACCCCCAAGATTTTACCACGCTTGGAATTGAGATCTCCAATGACATCCCCGATAAACTCACTGGGAACGATCACCTCCATGGTCATGATCGGCTCCAGAAGAATCGGTTTGCATTCAAGAACACCCTTTTTGAATCCGATTGATCCGGCTATTTTAAAAGCCATTTCCGAGGAGTCGACGTCGTGATAGGAACCGTCGTACAAGGATACTTTCACATCGACCATGGGATAATGGGCCAAAACGCCTTGGGCCATAGCTTCATGCACGCCTTTTTCCACCGCCGG
>JAUVMD010000077.1 GCA_030600405.1 Nitrospirota bacterium | reverse complement strand
TTCATTCTGTCGGTGGGTACCGAGGGCTGGGGGCAGGAAAAATTCTACTGGCCGGAGGCCATCGTCTCTGAACCCGGAGGAACCATCCTGGTGGTCGATACCCATAACCATTCCCTGAAGCGCTATGATCACGACGGCGATTTCCTGCTGGGGTTTGGTTTTCCGGGAGATTTCGACGGGTTCTGCAAATTCCCCACGGGTGTCGCGTTGGATCAGGAAGGCAATATTTATGTAGCCGACCGCGACAACCAACGCATCCAGATTTTCAACGAAGATGGACAGTTTCTGTCCAAGTTCGGCGAGTATGGATTCGAGGAAGGACGTTTTAACTTTCCCTGCGACTTGACGGTGCGCAATGACGGCACCCTGCTGGTGGTGGAAAAAAGCCAGAACCGGATGCAAATATTCGATCGCGAAGGAAACTTTATCCGGGTCGTTGGTGAGTTCGGAAAACGCGACGGCCAGTTCAACTGCCCGATGGCGGTGGTTGAAGATCCCTACGGTTTTGTGTTTGTCGTTGACACGCTGAACCACCGCATTCAAAAGTTCGATCCGGATTTGAATTTTGTCGCCAAATGGGGATCGGTGGGTAGCGAGGAAAAACAGTTTCACAATCCTTCAGGGTTGTGCCTGTCCTGGGAGCCGGATTGGGTTCCCACAGACGAGTAGCGTGAGGATGCAACGAATGGCAAATATCAACCTGCTTCGACGGCAGACCCTACCGGCATTGGAAGTAATTTTTCTATCGATCGCCTTGGCGGTTGTCCCTTCTACAGGTCTGGCAGACGAGACGGTACCGGATAATCCGGCGGCGCAACAGGCAAAGAAAGACAAGACGGATTATGAATTCGGCGGGCAGATTTTGACGTTGACCGATCCGAAAACAGATGCTGCCCCCTCCTCCGATAATCCACGATTCCAGGACAATACAAACGGAACCGTGACCGATCTCGAAACAAAACTGATCTGGGTGCAGATCGATTCGTATCAAACCCGCAAGCAGTGGATCAACTGGCACAAAGCCCAGGATTATATTCGCGAGCTCAATGAAAAAAAAATTGGGGGGGCGATTAACTGGCGCTTGCCAACCCGTAAGGAGTTGGCCACTCTGTATGATGAAAAGCTATCGATTCCCTGGAACTATTACTGGACCAAAAATGAACTGCATATTGATCCCATATTTGGAAAGAGCCATTGCTGTTACTGGTCCAGCGAGGAGGCCAAGGGAGATATGGCCTGGGGGTATAATTACATCCGAGGCAAGCCTTATTTGAGCATGAAGGGGGGCATCCAGCATTCCCTCAGTGTGATTCGCGCGGTGCGCGATAACAACGGTTCGGAATTGGCCAAAAAATGAGCCTCCGGCCTATAGGAATTCTTTGATCATGAGCTCGGAAGATAAAGAAGAAAACACCGTGCCGGAACAACCTGCGGCTGGTGAAGAGGCCGATTCCAACCTGCAGGAAGTCGAGGAGGACGAAGCGGCCCTCGACAAGCTTGAGAAAGAAGGCGGGGATCTGGCAGAGTTCGATCTGGAGGCGCAGATTGAGGAGTTCCGTGCTGTTCTTGAAGAAGAGCCGGATAATTGCGTTCATCATTACAATCTGGCCGAAGCGCTGGAAGAGTTGGGAGACCGGGCGGAAGCCAAAGCCGAATACGAACGCGCTCTTGAATGCGATACGGACCAAGACTTTCATGCTATCATTCATTATGGAATCGGCAATCTGATTTTTCATCAGTTGCTATCCGGAATCCAATCCGTGGTGGTGAAGAGTTCTATCGGTTTGCATTCCGCTCACAAGCCGGGGGATTCCATCGTCGAGGTTTTCGAGGAGGATTACACGACTCCGATTAATCACTTCCAGAAAGCGATAGAATTTCTTCCGCAGTTAAAAGCCGATGACGAACTGGTAGACTACATCGGTAAGGAAGCACCGGTTCAACTGGCTAATATTTATTACAAATGGGCATCAGACTTGATCGATAAATCCCGTCAGATTGCCAAGTATGGGGCAGAGATTCAGGATGTCCAAAAAGCTTTAAAGCTGACTAAAAAGACTCTGGAAATCGATCCCAATCATTCCCAGGCTAATTTGATGTCCAAATACACCAAGAAAATGCTGGCCGAGGGATGGAAGTCGTTTGACGAATACGGATTTGAAGCCAAACACATCGAAGGCTTGGGATAAGCTGAATTGAATTTAATTTCAATAAATATAGAAACAGGTCATTCATGGCGGATATTAAAAAACTGATTAAAACACACTTGAGTAAAGATGGGCAGGTGCTCAATCTCAAAGCAAAATTTATTCGTGAAGTCGGTGCGAAAGAGTTGGCTCAATGCGAAGAATTGTCCGCCCTGCGTGCGTTGGACCTTTCGCAAAACGATATCGGAGATGAAGGAGTCAAGGCGGTCGCCGCGTCGCCCCTCTTTTCCAATTTGAGAACGTTAAACTTGAAGTCCAATCGTATCACCGATGTGGGTGCTGAATTTCTTGCCAATTCCACAACCTTGGCCAATCTGAAATCCATCCAGTTGGTGGTCAACGACCTGACTGAAGAAGGGGAGCGGGCTCTGATGAACTCCACCCACTTGACAAATTTGACCACCCTCAAATTTCAGGTCTGAGAAGGGGTTTATAGGGGGTCGGTTTATTCTCATATAACTACTTGTTTCTTATAGATTTATAATTCCGGGATTGTGTTAAAATTTATACCTTGACTTGATAAGCGGGTTTTGATAGTTTTCCCTCCATACGTGACTAGTGGTGGGCTCTCACCAGGGGCTTGCCATGAGGCAGAGTCTAACAGGCGGGTTTTGAATGTTATTCAAAACTGCTGTCCGCGGTAAAAAAGAGTTTTTGAGTCCTATTGACTTTTGTATATATAAAATAAAAGTAGTGTTCTTAAATACCACCAATTTGAAAGGGGGAGCACAATGGTAAGAAAATTAATTGCCGTCCTGTCCGTGGCTTTCGTTCTGTTGGCCTTCGCGTCCTTGGCCGCCGCCAATGAAACAGCCGTTAAGTCGGGAGGACACAGTGTTTGTGAAAACGCCTCGTGGATTTTCTACAACACCAGTGAGACCCAAGCCACCAAGGTAACATTTGATATTGGCCCTTGGGGCTACAATTGGGGCAAAAAAATGACAAGAGTGATTGCTCCCGGCGGCTATCAGGCCGGTTCGATTGCTATGAAAACAGACTTTTGGAACAAGGGCCCGGCTACCATTGTGGTGAACTGTCAGCGTCAGCGCTATGACCGCCATGACTGGAAAATCGATCCCGGTTCCCAAAAAACGTACCAGACCAACTACCATATGGACCACGTACAGCCCAGTACCTACATTGAGCCGGGTCTGGGTATGCCAGATGGCACCGAGCGTGGTATTGGCGCAGTTTCGGGCAACCGCTCTGAATTGAACCGCTAAGCCTCACTCTTAAATTGTATTATCAAAGCCGGAAGGTTTCGACCTTCCGGCTTTTTTTTGAACCTAATGTCCGGGGACCTTATCTAAACTTTAAATGGAAATTTGTGAGGTGGAATTTTAAGAGGCCCATATGGAAGAACGATTTATAGACAACGGCGACGGAACCGTGACGGACCACAAATCCAAACTGATGTGGATGCAAGACGATTCCTATAACTGGTTCAAGCGATTTCTGGTCTATTCCGCCGCTAAAAAGTTCATATCCAAAATGAATGAAGAATCCTTCGCCGGACACAGCGACTGGCGACTGCCCAGCAGAGAGGAGGCGCATTCCCTGTATTACCGGGAAAAGGAAAAATCCATTATGGACAAATACGAAATGGCCTTGTATATCGACCCGGTATTCACCGCAGGCTGTGGTTATGACACCTGGACCAGCAATTCCCGAGGCAGGATCACCGCTTACGTGTTTTCATTTGCCAGCGGCACCGGAGGCCATAAAGAGGTGGACGACACCTTGGATACCAGCGTCCGCCTGGTGCGGGGAACCCTCGACGAGACGGTCAAGGCCGCCTTGGGAAAAATTCCGCCTAAAAGAGGCATGATAATCAGTGAACAGCGTTGATTTTTAAGGGTTTAGTAAAATTGAGCGGTCGGATCTTTTTCCCCTGGATAGGTATTGAAATATAATCGGGTGGATGATACTTTAACGGTAAACTTTCTTAAAATTTAGGGTATTAGGGGGCCACCCGCCAAGAGGTAGGTCCGCTCTAAAAAATTCACAAGAACCCAAAACGAGAAGTTGGTTTTGGGTTTTGACAATTTATATGGCAAATTGGGAAAAACTGTTTAAAGATAATGGTGACGGAACCATTACTCAAGTGGACGAGGATTTGATTTGGTCCAAAAAGGATTCCCGGCAGGAATTGGGCAAATGGCTTAATTGGGATGAGGCCAACGCCTACCAGGAGGCCTGTAACGAGCAGAAATACCTGGGTACCACTCATTGGCGGTTACCCACAAAAAGTGAAATGCGAGGCCTGCTCAATGGGAAAGAGGCCTATGAGAAGTTGTTCATGAACCCTCCCGTCAAAAACAAACGTTCCGTTGCCAATTATCAGGCAGGCGGAGAATGGAGTTACTGGACCTCGGAGACGCGGTATGACTCCTATGCCTGGAAATGCTATTACCCTGTCATCAAAGAAGTGTGCGTGGACCAGCAGGTCTCGACCACGGGAACCTCGGTCCGCTTGGTCAGGGACGCTTGATATCATAACCCTCCACCGTAATGAGGTGGGTGATAAGGAGAACCATCGTGTCCGAAGAAGAAGTGAAGGACCCGTCGAAAGAAAAAGAACCCATCGGTGAGGAAGCCAAAAAGACCCTGCCGCTCGATGACGACTTCGAAGATGAAGAAGGCTTCGACGCTGACGAGTGGATCGGCGACGACGATAGGGAGGGAATCGACGAGGAGGCAGAGGAAGCGCCGGATGTTCCCCAGTTAGTTGACAACGGCAACGAAACCATCAGTGATTCCATTACCAATCTGATGTGGAAAAAAAGCGACTCCTTTGCCGACTTTGGATGGGGCATCAACTGGTTTGAATCCAACGATTATATCGAGGAATTGAACGAAAAAAAATTCGCCGGCTACGACGATTGGCGGCTGGCCGGTTTTGATGAAGCCAAATCGTTGTTCGTGTTTGCTGTGTCCAACCGGGATAAAGACGGTGCAGAAGTCCATATCGATCCCCTGTTCGCGTCCGGCGGCGGACACAATACCTGGACCTATGAGGAAAAGCCGGACTATCAGCAATACGCTATGAATTTCAGCTACGTTACCGGTAACGAGAAATGGGAACATAAGGATAACGAATTTAGCCATGTCCGGGCCGTCCGAGATGAACAGAAAGAGTCGTGGGAACCCGAATGGCGGACCGAGACCAAAAAGTTCGATGGTTAAGGTCGCTTGGACTTGATGGGAGCCTGCAGAGGGTGTTATTGTGAGTCACTACATGATATTTGGGAAAGACGATTGTCCTTATACTACCAAGGCTCGTCAGGATTATAAAAAACAGTGCAAACCTTTTATCTATGTCAATGTGGAGAACAATCCGCAGGGTCTTGAAAAAATGCTGGAATATTCCAACGGAGATTACGTGGTTCCGGTGATTGTCAACGTCGATGAAGGGAACGTCGAAATCGGATATACCGATTGAATAGGAGAGGTTACACTATGGCAGAAGAGGAAACCAAGCCGGTCGTTCAGGATAAGAAGACCGACGAGCTGGAAATCATTGATGAAGGTCCCAAGCGCTTCGTGGCACACGGGCCCCTGGTCATTCATGATACTCAAACGGGATTATACTGGCTGAAAAAAGATTCCTGGCAGGACAAGGGAAAATATTTCAACTGGCATGAAGCTAGGGAATATGCGGAAAAAAAGAACGTCCGTAAAATCGGTGGATTCGCGGACTGGCGCCTGCCGACCAATGAGGAAGGAGCCACTCTCTACAATGAAGAATGGGAAAATACCGGCAAAACCGGCGAAACGGTTCATATCGATTCCCTGTTTCCCGAAGGTTCATTCAAAATGCAATGGACCATGGCGGACACCTCCACCCGCCGGCCCCGATTCGATTACAACCAGGGCAAAGTCGCCAGTGCCGATGAATATGCTTTCGGGTCGGTAAGAATCTGCCGCAAGGATCCGGTCAAAACCGTGGGACGCAGAAGAAACGCTTGAGGAAATGACGATTATGGGCGGAACTAAAGTTAAATCCCGATTTATTGATAACGGTGATGAAACAGTTACCGATACCCGGAAAAACCTGATGTGGGCCAAAGACGATACCTGGGTGAAACTCGGCAAACTGGTTTCGTGGTGGCAGGGTCAGGAATATTTGAAGGAGCTGAACAACAAAAATTTTGCCGGGCACTCCGACTGGCGCTTTCCCAACGGCCAGGAAGCCCA
>JAUVMD010000092.1 GCA_030600405.1 Nitrospirota bacterium | reverse complement strand
TGGCCTCTCAATGTCACCCCGATAAAGTGGCGCATATGGGAGAAGGGCAAGTAGAAGAAGCGCACCTCAAGTTTCTTGAAATTCAGGAAGCGTATCCGGAGCTGGGAAAAAAGCGGAGTCTTTGATTCTTACTTGGGCGGAGATTCGACCGCTTTGGGTTTGGGTTCTGTGGGCTCATCGTGCGGGGAGTCTGTATCCGCCGCTTCAGAGGGAGTTTGGTGTGATTGCTTTGGCGGGTATTCGGATGCAATCTTCCGCACAATGATGGAATTGATTTTTCTTTTACTGGCTTCTTTGACGGTTAACCGGAAACCGTTGATGACAATCTGATCGCCTGCCACTGGAATTTTTTCCAAATTCTCTATCATGAGTCCGGCCATAGTTTCATAATCCCCTTCCGGGAGGTCCAGTTTTAATTCTTCATTAACGGATCCTATTTCCTTATCGCCATCAATAAGATAGCCATCCTTGTCATAGACTTCATACTTCTTGAGGGGCTCGTCGTATTCATCTTCAATTTCTCCCACGATTTCCTCGACAATGTCCTCGATGGTAACAATGCCGATACATCCGCCATATTCATCCACGACAGTGGCGAGATGCAAACCTCTTTGCTGAAGTTCCTTCAATAGATCATCCAGCTTTTTGTTGGGTGGCGCGTAGTAGGCTGGGCGGATCAATTCGGTGATGGGGGAATCGTCCTCCGGTACGGTCAGCAGGTCGAAAGTATTCAAAATGCCGATCAGATTGAACATCCGCTCGTGAAACACAGGGAGACGGGAAAACCCGGTTTCATTGGCGATTTGATTGGCCTCTCGCACTGTAGCTCCGTCACTGATGGCGTAGGTCTGGATAAGGGGAACCATAACCTGATCCACGCGGAGTTCCCCGAAGTTAAAGATTCGGTGAATCATTTTCTTTTCGTCAATGTCCAGTTCCGAGGACAGGGAGTCGGGGTGGGAGATGTAACGAATCTGCTCCCGGCTGACCGGAGTTAAATTCACCTTGTGAGCTCCCCTTAGAATCAGGCGCAGGAGAAAATTATAGATGGCGCTGAATAAGGTGATGATCGGTGACAATACCCGGCAAAACAGATTGAGCGGGTGGATAAAGAACTGCATGATGCTATCCGCCCGGTTTTGGAAGATGACTTTTGGGATGATTTCCCCGCCGAACAAAATAATGGGTGAAATGATCAGCATGGAAACAAAGTCCCCCCATTGTCCGAGGCGAGTGATCATGTAACCCGTGAATACCGCCGAGGAACAGACCACGGCGACATTGGTTCCCAGGGAGGTGGTGGCAAACAGCCGGTCCGGGTGGCCGATCAAGTCGAGAATCATTTTGGCAGAAGTACTGCCTTCCTCAGACCGCTGTGCCATTTTAAAGCGGTTGATGGAGATCATCCCTATTTCACATCCCGAAAAGAAGGCTTCCACCAGGATGCAGACGAAGACTATGATTAAAGTGGTGCCTAGTTCCATTAGGTTTTGGGCGCCTCCTGCGGTTCGGGCGCATCCGAGAGTTTGGGTCTCGATTGTGTCAAATGGAGACTCAAGATGCGTGCTCCTTTCATTTTTTCCACTCGAAATTTGAAGCGGTCATACTTGACGCTCTCGCCGGAGCGGGGAACCCGGCCGAACAACCCAAAAACAAATCCGCCGATGGTAGTGATATCGCCATTGGGCAGTTCATAGTTGAACTCCTCATTGAATTCAGAAATACTGCAGGTGGCGGTCAGGCGAAACCGCTTTTCTGTGATCTTGGTGATCGGACTTTCCTCCTGCCTCATTTCGCTGTCAATTTCGCCCACCAGCTCTTCCAGGATATCTTCCAGGGTGACGAGGCCCGCAACGCTTCCAAACTCATCCAGTACAATGGCCATGTGCCGCTTCATTTTTTTGAAATCCTGAAGCATGTCCTTAATTTTGCGGTTTTCCGGAACCGAAATGGCAGGCTTAAGAAGGCCTTTGAGGTTGAATTTGTCCTTTGTCTGCTGGCGGTGCCGGTTGAGCGCTTTGGTGAGGAGAATTCCTAGAATCGTTTCCCCCTTTTCGTCATATACCGGAACGCGCGCATAGAAGTTCTCCAGAATTTTCGGGAGAATTTCCTCCATCGTATCGTTCGCGTTCAACGTGAACATATCGATTTTTGGGGTCATCACATCGGCAACCGTTTTTTCACCGAATTCCATGACGTTGTGAATCAGCTCGCTTTCTTCCGGATCGATCACTCCCTCATCTTTTCCCAATTTGACCATACTGGTGAACTCTTCATCCGATATGCGGTCATCCTTTTTTTTGGGAAGAACACCGATCCAGGACATGATGATTTCAGCCAGCCGGGTAAATAGCTTTTGGATGGGGTGCACCAGACGGTAAAATAGATTGAGCGGGCGGGCCGCGAACAGGGCAAACTTTTCAGCGAAATTCAGTGACAGGGATTTCGGTACGATTTCCCCGAATAGTAGAATCAGGAAGGTGCCCACACCGATGGCGATGGCAATACCCGCGTTTTCGAACAACTTGAGAGCGATCGAAGTGGCCAATGCGGATATGGCAATATTGACCAACTCATTCCCAATATAGATGGTGATGAGTAACTCTCGTGGTTTTTCGAGGAGAAAATTGATGAGTTGTCCACCCCGACCTCGGGTTTCCTTCATGGAGGCCAGTTGAGCCTGATTCAACGAGAAGAATGCAGCCTCACAGGCGGCAAAAAACGCTGAAAACCCCAGAAGGATAACGATCAGAATGGACCGGGGTAATATTATGTCATCCAAAAGATCTATTTAGCTCCCATTGGAGCCGAACCCTGAGGCCTGATGCAGGGAGCAACCCGGGAAAGAGGAAACATATTGAATTTTCAAGCTTTCCTTTTAAAGTGGTTGAAACCCATAGGCCTTTGGAGGATTTTACTACGACCGTTTTTCGAGATGAGGCGAAAGTTTTTTTTGGCCGTAATCACTCCAATCTGAGTCACAGGGTGGTCGGCTTTAGTAATGGACTCTATATCTAAATTAGTAACATCTTCAGGGGTCAATGTAAATAATAATTCATAGTCCTCCCCTCCCTCCAGAGCCAATTGCAGGGCGGGTAAACCATTGATAAGGCAATACTTTGCAAGGGGTTTGGAGATTGGGATGTTTGATTCCCAGAGCTCCGCGCCTACCTTCCCGGCCTTCAGAATATGCCCCAGATCCTGAGTCAATCCATCGCTGATATCGATCATCGATGTCACCTTACATTTGGATCTGGCCAGCCAGGTAGCCGCTTCCACACGGGGTTCCGGTTTGAGGTGTCGCTGGATCAGTTTTTTCTGTAGAGCTTCAGAGCCTTTCCGTTTTTTTTTGGGAGACTCTAGAATTTTAAGACCGAGGGCGGAATCTCCCAGGGTTCCCGTCACGAAAATCTTGTCTCCCGGCCGGGCTCCCGAGCGGGTAAAAACTTTCTTCTTCACAGTCTCTCCAAGCAGGGCCAGATTGATGAACAGATGCTTGGGAGAAGCAACCGTATCTCCGCCAACCAGGGCCACTTTATATTTATGGGATGCTTGGTTGAGTCCTTTGTAAAAACGATCCAGGAAATCGACTGGAACCGAGTTGGGAATGCCCAGCGATATGACGGCAAATTTGGGTTGGCCTCCCATGGCGGCGATGTCGCTGATATTGACGGCCATGGTTTTCCATCCTAATTGTTCCGGGCTGTGGGTTTTTAAATTAAAATGGACGGTTTCCACCAAAGCATCGGTAGTCACGACTTGATAGTTGCCGTTGTTAAGAGACAGCACCGCGCAGTCATCGCCGATACCTTGAATGACCTGGGGAGAACGGTATTTGAGACGGGATTGAAATCGGGAAATTAGACCAAATTCTCCTAATTCTGAAAGGTCCATGATGGGGTTTTTTAAATACCTTTTTTGAAGAAGTCCCGCGCCATGGCATCGATATCCAATTTTTTATCGATTTTGATAGAAAGTTTGTCACCGACCTCAAATTGATATTTTTGGAATTCCTCAAGGCTGAAAGTCACTTCAATTTCATTTTCAGTCTGCTGGATCCATATGGTGATATCTCTTTCTATATCTGCTTTATTAGGCGGGACGGAAGTTTGGGTAATCTCACCTTCCAATTGAATCATCTTAGGTTTTCCTCATTAATTTAATATATTAGATTCTCAGCAATTTTCCTTCATTTGGATGAATATTGCCATTGAATTGTCGCGGAAGCCGGCTGGAAATTGAACAAAAATTCCCCCCTGAATGCGCCAGGGAGGAATTTTGAACAATAGGCTCTGGCTGATAATCAAATCTTATTCCTGCATGCGAAAGTCCTTGGAGTAATAAGCGACCAGATCTTTGACCGATAGGATTCCTACGATTTTGTCATCATCCGTTATCGCCAAATGGCGGATTTTGTTTTTGTGCATGAATTGGTTTGCCTCTTCGATGGGCATATAGCGATCCATAGACTGGATGGAGGCAATAATATCAGAAACCTTCATCTCTTCCGGATTCCCCCCTTTGGCCAGCACTTTTTGGCTGAGTTCCCTTTCAGTGATGATTCCGATATCATCTCCATATTTTTCAACAATTAGGCTTCCAACATGACTCTTTTCCATCAAAATCGCCGCGTCCTGTACGGAAGATTCTGAATCAATTCTCAAGACCGGGGAGGACATGAAGTCCCCCACATCATCCATCGTATCCATAGTACCCCCTTGATTTATAGGAACCTTGAACCCTATAAGGTGGATTTTCTGTTTTCAATAATATGAGATGACAGAGGAGGCACTATGGATTCAACAAAAACGGAAACTCCCGGGACCGGGTCGACTGGAAACAGTGCAATAAGACAAAGCTTTTCAAGGGTTGAGGAACAGAAGGCAGGGGAAGTTACTTAACTTCCTTTACCAACCATGCGTGATATTTTTCCGCAGTGACGTGATGCCAGAAAACGGCCCCGATATTGAAATGCACCAACCAAGCACCCTGATCTCCCTGTTGGCAGAGTTTTTTCTGATACCGGTCCGTAATGACGGATACTTCTTCACAAGTGGTAGTGGTCCAGTAATAATGACCGCGCCCGTCATCGAAAAGAGGATAGACCCAGGATTTCTTCCCGCTGACATTTTTCACCCGTTCTTTGTACATTAAGGTTTTGAGTTCCGGGAGGGTTGGGAGTCTCCAGCCGGTTGTGCCGTCGACATCGGACCCGGCGGCAAATTCCTTCGCCAATTTAAGCGAAAATTTTTTTAGGTCGCCTTTCTTCGCCCATGTCAATTTGTTTACGGTGTCCGTAACCGTTCCGTTTTTATTGTCGACAAATTTGGGGGCGGGCAAATCTTCCAATTGTTTATCAGACACCTTTCTGCATTCAGAGAGTAACGGGCCCGATCCAGGACATTGATTGAGAATGTCAAAATGCCCCATGGTTTTCATCATAGTGCAGACCTTTGCTTTGGAGCATTTTGCCCAAGAGGAGGTGGGCCAAGCCACCAAGACCACTAGAATCAAAAAAAGAACCCGCATCAACCATCTCCTCTAGGAATTTGGAAACCTAAACCCGGAACTTTATTTAAGGGATACTGGGAATCTCAGCCAGCATACAATACTTTCAAGTGAATATAAATGAATATTTAAACGGATTTAGCAGGGTTTAAAGAACATGAAGGGCTGCGTCCAGTTGTTCGAAAGCCTCTTTTCCTTTTAGGGGCAAAAGGTACTCCGTGCCCACAATGGAATTGGCGGAAGGGTCTAGGTTGATATTGATCGCCGGTGCGCCCTGCCTCATAAATTCAAGGGCAAGGTAATCATTGGTGGGAACAGCGCCCGAACTTCCCACCAGAATCACCAAGTCGACCGGCTCTCTCGCAAATGAATGAAAACTCTTTTCCTGCTCCGGGTGCCCGGTGTATTCCCCATCGCCAAACATCAGAATGTGCGGACGGGCGACACCACGGCAACGCGGGCACTTGGGATACTTGGAGGCTTTCATGGTGTCGTGATCGAGGTCGCACAGGGGAACCGAATCCTCCTGCCAATAGGCATAAGAACAGACATTCAG
>JAUVMD010000156.1 GCA_030600405.1 Nitrospirota bacterium | reverse complement strand
GTGATGGCGGCGCGGAATTCCTTGTGGGCGTGAACCTGAATACCGGCAATGATGGATTCGACATAGCGGCGGTGATCCAACAATGGCGCCAGCGAGGCCCAGCTTTTCTCGTTCATCCGGTTGCCCTCGTCGAGAATGCAGATGCCGCCCTGGATCATGGCGGTCACTAATGGGGACGCATGGTAGGAAATAGTCCCTGCTTCGGAAAGCACCGGGGTGACCAATAAATCCTCCGGCCGGGTGTCGGCGGTGCATTGAAAAATGTATAGTGGTTGCTTGCGGGTCCGCGCCCCAACCATGGCCAGCGTGGTTTTGCCGATACCGGGCATGCCGATGATCCGGGGAGCCAACGGCAGGTCCTTTTCTCCCACCACCAGCCAGCAGGCCAAAACCTGTTTCAGGATTTCACTCTGGCCGATCCAGGTGACCTCACTATTGTCCGCTTGACTGAGCGTCAACTGCACGCCGCCGATAGTCACCTTCTGATTATGAATTTCACTACCTCTAATGTCGTCTTTCATTCCAGAACTCCTTGTGTTTCATTCAGCATACGTAAGGCCAAAATGGGTGTCAAGGGAGAAGGGAGGAAGGGCGGCTAACGCTTTTCCTATTTAAGGAGTCAATTGACCGGATTTTTTGAGACGATGCTCTAGGACCCAGCCGTAGATGGCAGGGATCACGATCAGGGTTAACAGGGTTGCGGACACCATGCCGCCTACCATCGGCGCGGCGATGCGTTGCATAACTTCTGAACCGGTGCCGCTACCCCACATGATGGGCAAAAGACCGGCGAAAGTCGCCGAAACTGCCATCAAGATGGGGCGAATTCGTTCCGATATTCCCTTGAAAACTACTTCTCTCAAGTCATGAAGATTGGTAATGCGCCCGGTTTTCATTTTCCTTTGAAATTCGTGATCGATATACACGAGGACCAGCACGCCGATTTCCGCCGCGAGTCCTGCCAGGGCGATGAAACCCACCACCACTGCTACGCTCAAATTGTAATCCAGGTAGTAAATGTACCAGATTCCCCCGACCAGTGAGAACGGCAAGGACAGCATAACGATGAGACTCTCCGTAATATTTTGAAAATTTAAATATAAGAGTAAGAAAATGATAAGAAGAGTAAAGGGAATGACTAATTTCAGTCGAGCCTGGGCCCGTTCCATGTATTCATATTGGCCGCTCCAGATCAGGCTGTATCCTTGGGGCAGTGATATTTTTTCCGCAATGATTTTTTTCGCCCGTTGCACATAGGTACCGACGTCGATTCCTTTTAAATCGATATAGACCCATGCGTTGAGACGGGCGTTTTCACTTTTTATCGCCGGAGGACCTTTTTTTATGACAATTTTCGCGACCTGCACCATAGGGATATGTTGCCCTTGCGGCGTGGAAATCAAAACTCGCTTCAATTTATTGATATCGTCACGCAGGTCCCGGCTGTACCTGAGGTTGATCGGATAACGTTCCCGTCCTTCAATGGTGGTGGTGATGTTCATCCCCCCGATCGCGGTTTGAATGACATCTTGAATATCTCCCATGGTTAAACCATACCGGGCCGCCTGTTCCCGGTCGATCTCGAAGTCAAAATAATTCCCTCCCACCACCCGTTCGGAATAAACGCTGAGGGTACCCGGTATGTTGCTAATGACCGATTCCACCTGTTGGCCCAGTTCCTGAAGAATGTTCAAATCATCCCCGGCGATTTTAATTCCGACGGGGGTCTTTATCCCGGTGGATAACATATCAATCCGGGTCTTGATCGGCATGGTCCAGGCGTTGGTCAATCCCGGGAATTGGATGGCTGCGTCCATCTCATCGATGAGTTTCTTGATCGTCATCCCGGGTCTCCATTGATCCTCCGGCTTGAGCATGATGGTGGTCTCCAACATACTTAGTGGCGCGGGATCCGTGGCCGTTTCCGCGCGCCCGATTTTACCGAATACATGATGCACCTCCGGAAACTGTATGATGATTTTATCCGTTTGCTGGAGTAATTCTTTGGCCTTGGTAATCGAGATGCCCGGTAGAGTGGTGGGCATGTACAGGAGGTCGCCTTCATTGAGCGGCGGCATAAACTCCGTGCCCAGCTTCTTCAAAGGAATAATGGTTACTAACACCACCAGGACAGCTGTAAGAACTATTCCGGCCTTCATTCTTAAAACCAACCAAATAATGGGCTTGTATATAAGGGTCAGTAGCCAGATAAGGGGGTTTTTGTTTTGGGGAAGAATCCTTCCCCGGACGAAATAACCCATCAGGACCGGGATCAGGGTTATAGAGAGAATAGCTCCAGCCGCCATAGCATAAGTTTTAGTGAAGGCCAGTGGCGAAAATAATCTTCCTTCCTGGGCTTGCAGGGTGAATACTGGAAGGAAGGAAACGGTGATGATCAAAAGGCTGATAAAAATTGAAGGCCCTACTTCGGCGGCTGCTTCATAGATGATCTGCCAGTGATCTTTTTGACCATCGGATTGCTCCAGGTGCTTGTGAGCATTTTCAACCATAACAAGAGCGCCGTCGATCATCGCACCGATGGCGATGGCAATGCCTCCCAGCGACATGATGTTGGAATTCAAACCCTGCTGTTGCATTACGATAAAGGCCATCAACACCCCAATGGGCAAAGTCACAATAGCCGCCAGGGCGGATCGGACATGAAGAAGGAAAATGACACAAATAAAGGCAACAATTAGACATTCCTCGATTAATGTCTCCTTGAGGGTTTTAATAGCGCGTTGGATCAATGTGGACCGGTCGTAAACGGTTCGGATTTCCACCCCTTCTGGCAGGCCTGCTTTTAATTCTTCCAGTTTACTTTTTACACCGTTGATGACTTCCAGGGCGTTTTCCCCAAAGCGCATTATTACGATACCCGCAGCCGCCTCACCTTCTCCGTTCAGCTCCACCAACCCGCGCCGCAACTCCGGGCCCAGTTTCACACGCGCAACATCGCGGATCAGGATGGGGGTTCCACCTGAACCCACACCGACCGGAATGTTTTCGATATCTTCAATACTCTTGATGTAACCCAGGCCGCGAACCATGAATTCGGTTTCGGCCATTTCCAGGAGTTTTCCTCCGACGTCGTTGTTACTGCGTTTAATGGCCGTTATGATTTTATGCAGGGGGAGTTTATAGGCCATGAGTTTATTGGGATCGATCTCCACCTGGTACTGCTTGACGTATCCTCCGATGCTGGCCACTTCGGAAACGCCGGGGACAGTTTGCAATTCATAACGCAGGTACCAGTCTTGAATGGAACGCAATTTAGCCAAATCATGTTTGCCGGTCTTATCAATCAACGCGTACTCATAAACCCACCCAACTCCGGTGGCATCAGGTCCCAAATTAGGGGTGACCCCTTTGGGCAGGCGTCCGGAAATGAAATTCAACTGTTCCAGAACCCGGCTTCGCGCCCAATACAAGTCAGTGCCATCTTCAAAAATAATATAAACAAACGAAAACCCGAAAAAGGAGTAACCGCGCACCACCTTGGCGAAAGGAACGGAAAGCATGGTGGTGGTTAGAGGGTAGGTGATCTGGTCTTCGATAATTTGCGGCGCCTGCCCGGGAAACTCGGTGAAGATAATGACCTGGACGTCGCTCAAATCGGGAATGGCGTCCAGGGGCGTGCGTTGCATGGAATAGAACCCAAAAGCAATGACAAAAAGCGTGCCCAGAATAACCAGGAACCGATTCTTCAAAGAAAGCGCTATGACTTTTTTAAGCATGGTTTGATTGAGGACATCGCCTCATCCTGTTTAATGATTCCTGCCATCATCAGTAACTTTGCTGGAATTATTTTTATCCATTTGAAACATTTAATTTCCCGGCGGTGGTTTCATGGTTCCACGATTCATGGGTTGCACGGGCGTGGATTTTTGGAGTTTTCCTATGGCCTCTTGCAATTTGCTTTCGGAATCGATAAGGAAACTGGAGGAAGTGACCACGATTTCTCCGGGGCGAAGCCCTTTAAGAACCTGATAATATCCATCCGCCTTAGGGCCCAGTATGAGTTCCCGTGATTCAAATGTTCCGGAAGGACCTTGGATAACCACGATCTCTCTCTCGCCGGAGTGGATAACCGCCTCCTCGGGAACCGCCACTCCTCTTTTAGTTACGGTGGATTTGATGGTGACGTTGGCGTACATATCCGGTTTGAGATTCCATTTTGGGTTGGCGAACTCCATGCGCACCTTGTTGGTCCGAGTCTTGGGGTCCAGAAAGGGATCGATAAAGGTCACTTTGCCTGCGAATTTTTTTCCAGGAAAATACGAAAGGTTCATTTCCACCTTCTGGCCGACCTTGACCCAGGGCACCTCGTATTCATAGATATCCGCCAGAACCCAGATATTCGACAGGTCCGCGATCATATAAAGACTCATTCCCGGCTGGACGTGCATTCCATGCAGGGCCTTCTTCTCGATCACAAACCCGCGTACCGGGGAGTGGATGTGCATGGTCTTGGTGATTTTCTTGTCGCGTATCAGCGCTTCGATTTGATGGTCTGGAACATCAAATAATTCGAGCCGTCTTTTGGTGGAGGCGAGCAAACTGTCTGCCGCTTCGGTGAGTTCTCCATAAGGACTGTCTTTAAGCGATTCCTTATATTTTACAGCCAGGACCAACTCTTCCTGGGTGGACAATAGTTCC
>JAUVMD010000243.1 GCA_030600405.1 Nitrospirota bacterium | reverse complement strand
AGAGCCCGCGTCCGGCGGGATACGCCATCAACGGCCATGCCGTGCGGCGGTCCATCCAACTTCCCGAATATCAAATGATGTTTACCGGTGAGTCGCAGAAACAGGTGGCGGTGGCAGATCCGCTGAAGAAACGAGTCCGGCACTATCTGGCCGATCTCGAAAGCGGACAGTCAACCGATAAAAAACAAATGATCGCGTCCATGATCGATTTAAAGAATATAGTGGAGAATCTCCAAGTATGAATACTGCTGAAAAACAGAAAGTTGCGCTGTCTTCCATCCACGATTTCGCCGCCAAACTCCGCCAACCGGACACCCTGCCGCGCGTCAAGGAATACGTGAAATGGCTGGCCAGCGGCGAAAACCGCAATCCGGAAGCCATGCCCGATTTCGCGCCGGTGTCCATCAACCTCGACCTCACCACCGCGTGCAACTACGCCTGCGATCATTGCGTCGATAAGGAAATTCTCAATCTGAATATCCGCTACGATCACCAGCGCCTGCTCGATTCGTTACAGCTGATGGCCGAAAAGGGCCTCAAGTCCGTTATCGTCATCGGCGGCGGCGAACCGACGACTTACCCGAAGTTCGAGCAGACCATCCGCTTCATGAAGAAGCTGGGCCTGCAGGTGTCCATCGTCTCCAACGGCGCTGGCAATAAAAAAATCGCCAGTATCGCCGATTGCCTGGACAAGGGCGACTGGGTGCGGCTGTCGCTGGATTCGGGAACCGATCCTACGTTTCAGGCCATGCACCTGCCGAAAATCAAGATCACGCTGGAAGAAATATGTGCGCATATTCCCGACATCAAAGCGGTCAATTCCAGTTTTAAAGTGGGGTTTTCGTATATCGTGACGTGGCAGGGCGCCCACATCTTCGATGAAAACATCGTCGAAAATATGCACGAGATGGCCGAGGCCGCCGCGTTGGCCAAGCAGAACCAGTTCGACTACATCGCCTTCAAACCGTTTCTGACCCGCGCTGAAATTAACAATGCGGAGATCATCGACCTAGAAGCGTCGGACAAGCGGTACCAGAAAATCGTCAAGGTTATCAGTGAGCAGTTGGACAAAGCCTCCGCACTGGAAGACGGTAGTTTCAAAATCCACCGCACCACCAACCTCAAAATGCTGTTGACCGGCGAAAAGTCGACCGACAACATCGGCCAGCCGCAGAGATGTCACATGCAGTTTTTCCGGCAGATTTTAAGTCCGCTCGGCACCTACAACTGCCCCGTGTACCGCAACCAGCCGCACGGCCAACTCGGCGAAAAGGATGGTTACGCCGATGCCAAAGGCTACGCAGGGGTGCGCGACACCTGTACCAGCATGATCCACGATTTCAACGCCACCAAGGAATGCGAAAACGTGACCTGCCTGTACAACCACGTCAACTGGTGGTTCGAAGACCTCATCAAGAACCCCGAAAAACTCGACGCCCTCATCCCCCATACACCCGAAGAAGAAGATTATTTTTTATAATAGTTACATCTTTTCCAATTGATCCTTGAACGCTTTAAAACTTTTGTCGTCGAACAAGGCGAAGACGACGCGCTCGATTATCGTGGTGCCGGAGAGATATTCTTTCACGGTGGTGAGCATGATGCGGGCGCAGGCGTCCAGCGGAAATCCATAGATACCAGTACTGATCGCCGGAAAGGTGATCGACTTCACATTATTTTGATCCGCCACTTTCAAACTGTTGAGGGTGGCGTTTTTTAATTTTTCTTCCTCATCGCCTTCGCCCTGGCGGGGTCCGACTGCATGAACGACGTGCCGCGCTTTTAAATTTCCGCCGCCGGTGATCACCGCCCCGCCCACCGGGCAATGGCCGATGGCGTTGCACTCCTCCTGAATGGACGGACCTCCCTTACTGCGGATGGCCCCTGCCACCCCTGCACCCAGAATCAATTGCGAATTGGCGGCGTTGACAATGGCGTCGGTATCACTTTCTGTGATGTCGCCCTGCACCAGTTCGATTTCAGATTGATTGACTTGTAATTTCATAGCTGCGTAGGAAAAATTAATAATCAAATTTCGAAATTAATTTAATTCTCGGGCGGGGAAAAATCAAGTAAAGGGTTAAAGAGGAGGGGGAAGCGGGTCAGCCGGTAGAACCAAAACCGTTGCCGGATCGATCGGTGGCGTCGAAGTCGTCGACGGGCAGAAATTCCACGGTTTCGACTTTTTGCACGAGGATTTGGGCGATGCGGTCGCCTTTTTGGATGAAGTGCTCGCCGTCGGAGTGATTGAACAGGAGGACTTTGACTTCGCCGCGGTACTGGGAGTCGATCACCCCGGCGCCGCAATCGATGCCGTGTTTGACGGCCATGCCACTGCGCGGCCAGATGAGGCCGACGTGGCCCTCCGGCAGTGCGAGGCGGATACCAGTGGCCACCAGCATTTTGCCGCGGGCGGGGATGACGGAATCGGCGGCGGCACACAAATCCGCTCCCGCGTCACCGGGGTAGGCGTAGGAGGGGGTGAACCCTCCTGCCACACGGCACACGGTTTTCGATTCGTCGAGTATATCCATTTTAATATGAAGAAACCCCGTCGGAAGATGCAAGAGAACGTCGGCGTTTGGGTTGGTTAAACCCCTTAAGGTCAAGCGACCGTCCTGTCCCTGGCAGAAAACAGGATTGCAATGGAAGAGAAAAAGCGTACAGACCCTTACTCTGCCGACGGGGCGAAATAACGAAAGGGTGGCGGGTTACTTTTCGGCCTTGGCTCGTTCCGTTAGAAACGAAGGTTGACCATAAAAAACGCTTCCACCTAACGCCGCTTGGAATGAGCTTGTTTGCCGATTGTGTATGCAGGTCTCGGCCGGCGCTCAATACATTTGGGGATTTAGGAAGGGGCATTACCTGCATCTTAAACCTCAAGAGGTTTAAAAGATGCATGGGGGAAAAGGAAGCCGCTTTTAAAGTAACCCGCCGGGAGGGGCAGGGAAAATCTGTATTTTGAATCGTAAGTCTGGTCATTAGGTTCCAAATGATCTGAGGTTGATCCAACGAGTACAGAAATACGGTTACAGTCTAAAATCCTTTATATTGTGTGACTGGAAGAAAGTACCACTATATATTGTAGTGTGTCAAGCAGATATATTAAAAACTAAGGGATATGTCATATAATCACATATAAATCAATACCTTAGAATTGAAGGTGAGTTAGGGTTTCATTAACAATAAATAACCACCCCAACATATTGTGGAGGAAATTTGCCCATTCGACTATATGATGGGGTCTTAAGTGAGGAAAGCTCTCTTGACGGGTTGATACAAAAAATAACTCCTAAACAGGCTAAAAAATAGTCTATTTGGATTAACTGTTTGATTTTAAAAGGGCAATAAATTTTATTCAATATTAGCCAAGGTTGGCTTATAAATAGGCGAGTGAAGTCAGTTTTCGTTTTTCCGGAAGCGGTCGAGGGTGTCGGGGATTTCGCTCAGGGTGCGGTCCTTGATGTGGT
>JAUVMD010000183.1 GCA_030600405.1 Nitrospirota bacterium | reverse complement strand
GCGCCTGACTTTTTGGAACGCCGGATTTCGAGACTAGGGATTTTAATTGGTCGATGGGCATGATTTTGGTATTATAAATTCATCAAATTAAAGCGGTAATGCCTTTTTGGAATTATAAAGTAAAGAGTAAGAAAAAAATGAGGCTTTTATGGTTATTGATGGATTATCCAGTAAAGAAATCAAAAAACTCCGTGAGAACATAGCCAGGAGGCCGTCCCGTACCCGCAAAAAGCGGTCTACCATACTCTCTGATAAAACCATGAAAAAAGTATTGAAGAAGTTTGATCAGGATCACGATCCCGACACCAAAATTAAAGAGGACGTTAGCATTGATGAGCATGTCAAAATGAATGATTCTTATATGCGCACCGGATGGTACGTTCCCAAGAAAAAATAATTATTTAAAACTTTGCCGGTTAAAAATATATTGTGGAAGAGACAGAGATGATCCTTAGGGGTCTTTTTTGTTTTTGGGCGATGTTTTTACAGGCTGGGCTGAGTCAGGTGTTTCATATTTCACCTGATACGTTTCATATACCTTTTCGTTGATAAAAAACTCAACCAGATCACGGTCAAGCTCATTTCTATCCACCATCTTTCTTAAAATTGTGTAGACCTGCTCCAGAGGCATCACCTCTTTATACGGTCGGTCCCTGGCGGTTAAAGCCTCTGCGATATCGGTGACCGCCATCAATTTTCCTTCAAAGGGAATTTCTTCACCCTGGAGTCCCAGGGGGTAACCCAAACCACTAATGCATTCGTGGTGCGCCCCAGCAAAGTTGGGAATATTTTTGAGCTTTTTGGTAAAAGGAATTTTAGCGAGCATATCCAAGGTAATCTGAGCGTGATTTTTCATTATTTGGCGTTCTTGTTCGTTAATACATCCTTTGCGGATTGACAGGTTCTTGAGTTCGTCGGGAGTCAGGAGGGTCTGGTCAATGCCCTGTTCGTCTTGGTAAGTTTTTTTGGCAATTTCCTGAAGACGTTCGATGTATTCATCTTCCAGGAATTCGGAAGGTTCGTTGCATTTTAGGATAAATTCCCGAATTTCCTTTAGCTCTTGGACAGTTTTTACAGTGGTATCTTCCAGTTTTTTTATCTTTTCAGGGGGTTCTCCGTCACGGGTCAATTTTAATTGAGTCTGGACCGCTTCCAACTGGACATTCTGTATGATGAATTGCATTCTCAGATCAACAAACTGAACCCGGTCAAAGATGGTTTCCAGTTTTTTGCTTTTCTCTATGATTTCCACCGGAGTGGTGATCTTGCCGATATCGTGCATCCAAGAGGCCACCCGCAACTCATGAAATTTTTCCGGAGTGAAATGAATGTCCCTGAATGGAGGGTTGTTACTTTCGTGCAGTTCTTCGGCCATGACCATTGTCAGGTTAGCCACCCGGCGGATGTGCCCTCCTGTAATCGGAGATTTTTCATCGATGGCGGTAGCCATGACCTCTGCGAAAGACTCAAAGAGGTGTTCCATATCGTTGATCAGACGGGCGTTGGTGATGGATACGGCGGCCTGGGAAGCCAGGGATTCGGTTAGGCTGACGTAATCGGGTGAAAAGGGGATGATTTCCCCTGTGCCCAGATTGCGCGCATTGACCAATTGCAAAACTCCAATGATGTCGTTCTCATGGTTGCGCATAGGGCATACCAGCATGGAAGTGGAGTGATAACCAGTATCCTGATCGAATTCCTTGGGGCCCGTAAAGTCGAATAAATCGGTATCGTAAACATCCGGTATGTTGACCGAAACTCCTTTAAGGGCGACATAAGCGGATACATTGGATTCGACCAGATCGACGGGCGGCATATTGATTTCCTCTCCGGTTTTACCTCCCATCCGAATTCCCATGGTATGGTTCTGAAAAATCCTAATATGAAGCTGGTTTTCTTTGGCGATATAAAGGGTACAGGCATCCGCATAAGTGAATTTGCGAACTTCATCACAAATTTTTTCCAAGAGGGTATTAAGGTCGTGCTCCTCGGAAAGAGCCCGACCGATTTCCGCCAGCCGGTTGATCTGTTGAGTCAGATGTTCAACATAAGGGTTGTCCGCATCTTTAGAAGAAGTCAGAAAAGCGTGAACAGAGTTCTTTTCTGTTGAGGCCGGTGAGGTTTTTCCGGATTGCGGCTGTGTCATGGAGGAATTAAACGGCTAACCCAAAATTGATGGGAATAGGATAGATAATTTGCTTTATTATCTGCCAAACATCCGATAAAAGCAATAGCCGTAATCAATTAACACTAATCCTTTCAAATGGATAAAGCTGCTTCCCTATAGGATAGGTATGTCTTAAATGTGATCTTTGATCAACTGAGGATCCTCCGTCAGCCAGATTTTTTTCCCACATACATTGACGAATTTCGGATTATTTTCCTTGAATAGCTCTAAGTGGGCTTTATAGAGGTCTTCTGCCGTAGTGGGACTGTCTCCAAACAGCTCCTTTTCTTCATTGATGATGCCCTCAAGATAACGATCAATACCTTCCTTGGTGGTTACATTTTCAAAGTAGGATCGGATCAGAGGGTCTTCAATAGTTTCGAGGTGCCTGGCATTTTTCCTCAAAAGAAGCTTAATGCCACGGGAAGATTGTGATTCAAACAAGCCGGCCCGAATGCAAGCGTGCCCGGATTTTCCGCTTTCCAGGGTCCATTTCTCAATCGCTTCTTTGGAATAACCCATAGCCCCATAACTTCCCAATTGATGGCGGGTCACGTAAAACGTCGAATAGGCGACAATCATTCCGATATCCAGAACCTCTTCCAACATCGGGATCGGATCAAAGGAAAGCCGGTTGGAGCGGTCAATCTGTTCTTGGCTTGCACTTTTAATGGGAATACCGACATCTCCCAGGGCCGTGGCGTAAAACATATAATCGTATGCGGTAGCTATGGATTTGATACTTTCAACGCATTTGGGGTCGCTTACATCACCGAATAGAGTGTGGTTGGCATTTTCTATTTTCAGGCCCGTGTCTTCTTTGCCATACCAATTGGCGACGATGTTGACTTCTTCGCCAAAGACTTTCCGCACAGCCTGTATGGCGGCTGTGCCCATAACCCCGGATCCGCCGATTACTAGAAAATTTTCCATGTCCTTCTCCCTGTTTGAATTTGAAGTGTCATCAATTGGTTTGTTTTAAGTCAGGAGCCACCAGTGCTTTCGTCGATATCCCAATGCGGTACTTGGGATGTTTCTAACAAAGCTTGAGCCAAGTAAGAATCTGAAGATTCAAGTCGCTCGATCTCCTTATAAAGGTTGTCCACGCTCTCAATTGGATTTTTATCTGGGGAGTGCTCAATTTGCTCCGCCAATAGTTTGTATTTGATGAGTAGGGGGAGAGCCTTTTGAATGGAATTGTGAATCGCCCCCACGTTTAATTTTCTGTTTTCGTTTTTCAGAGAAAAATCCGAGAAAGTGAACCATATGTCAATTTCCGCTTCCGTTTTCCCCAATATGATGAGTTCTTCCTTAAACTGCCGTTTCCCTTTTTCCTTTAAGTTTTGTGTCACGTAGATTGCCAGTTCATTCAAGGGGATTCCCTCAATGGTTTCGCACAGATAACTCAGCAACCAAACCAATTGTTGAATTTTCGAATCCAGTTGAATGGCTTTACTGGATTTGAGCCGAAGATTTTCGTGACGCTCAAAAAGTTCCCAGATACCTCCATTTTCAATGATGGCGTTTTTATTTTTTTTAAAAGATGATGATTCGCCAAGGCAGGGTTGGCTCCATGCTGTCCCGATTAAGGTGGTATGGAGGCAAACACAAAACAACAAAAATAAAACCGGCTTGATTCGCATAGGTGGTTTTTGTTCTGAAAGAGAAAGGCGATTAGATATTTTAATGACTGGATAAATGGAAAAAATAACCCATTTTTTGCCAATCTAAACTCCATTGAGTTTTAAGTCAATGTCCTTTTTGCCGGTGCAAAATTCAGGATATACTTGTCAAACTTTGGTATTGCCCAATCCCAAAATAATTTTATATTCTGATTGTGTCAAAGGCATGACCGAGAGACGGGATTGTTTGATCAGCGAAATCTCTTTTAATTTTGGATGGGATTTAATCTGCTCCAAAGTGACCGGAACTTTTAAGGATTTGATAGGTTCTAAATCGATAACCACCCAGGCCGGGTCTTCGGTGGTGGGATCGGGATAGGATTCGCGGGCCACTTTGGCGATGCCCATAATCTGCTTCCCCACCACACTATGATAGAAGAAAACCTGATCGCCCTTTTTCATGGCCTGTAGATTATTTCGCGCCTGATAATTGCGGACCCAGTCCCAATAGGTTCCCTTATCTTTCAAAAACTCTTCCCAACTGTATTTTGAAGGCTCTT
>JAUVMD010000275.1 GCA_030600405.1 Nitrospirota bacterium | reverse complement strand
TAGTCGTCTCCGACAATGGACTCCCACATGGTGACATGGGGAAATATGGAAAGAAATGCGCGGGAGATGGATTTAAAACTCTCCGGCGACATATTGGTGTGCATCCAGATGCACATGATCCCACCCGGCTTCAAACGGGCATTCGCCAACTCGTAGAAATCCTGCGTGAACAACGCCCCTACCCCGGAAATCCAGGGATTGGACGGTTCGGAAATAATGACATCATACTTTTTTTCCGTTAGCGTAATGTGGTTTCTGCCGTCTTCAAGGATCACCCGTACCCTGGGATCGTCCAGGGCATGGTGATTGAATGGATCAAAAAAACGGCTGCCTTTGATGACGGTAGAGGAAATTTCCACCAGGTCGATGGTCTTGGCCGGAAACTGTTCGACCGCCCCGAGGGTCACCCCACTCCCCTGCCCCACTACCAGAACGCTCTCAGGATTTTTACTGAAAAACATCGGAAGATAACCGGATAATAATTGCGTCCGCATATCCATTGCCAGCGAAGCATCGGTCTTGCCATTCACCCGCAAAAAGATATTGCCATCGATAGACAATTCGGTGGTCACCGTAGTGTGCATGCCCTCCTGGTAAAACAGAATTTTATTTTTTCGTTGGAGAGCACCCTCCAGTTCATCGATCCGGTAGGGCATGAACGAGCCGCTGGAAATAACTGCTTTGTCCCACGGGGCGATGCCACGGGCTCCCAGAATCCAAAGCACCAGCAATCCCGGAAGAACATAGGTTTTGATATTGACCGTCAATGATGAGGTGTACAACAAAACAATCCCTAGAACGATATTGATAAATACTGCCCAGAGAATTGTATTTTGCACACCCAGGATGGGAATTAAAAGAAACCCGCCTATTAGAGAACCGAGGATGGTTCCCACGGTATTTGAGGCATAGGCGGTTCCGACATGATGCCCTAACGTCTTGAGATCCCGCGCTACCAGCCGTACCACCACCGGAAACTGGGCTCCCATGAGAAAAGTAGGAATTAAGATCAGTGAAAGAATGATTAGAAAATTCGACCATTGAATCGAAGAAAAATCGAGGCCCCAGTTGAGGTATACCCAGCGGTTGACCAAAGGCACTTTCCCGAAGAAGGGCAACGCCGCCAGCGCGGACAGGCCGATGCCCACCTGAAGCCAGCCGAATACTTTTTTTAAATCTCCGAAACGCCCAACGATTCGGGAAAACACCATCGTCCCCAACGCCAACCCCAGAATGAAGGCGGTCAGTATGAGGCTGAACGCATAAACGGACGACCCCAGAAGGAGAGAAAAAATACGGGTCCAGGCTACCTGATAAATCAACGCAGCGATTCCGGTCACACAGAACCCGCCGAGGATCAAAATCACTTCCGGGGTATAAAACCGTGACTCCTTTTCCAAGGTCGGCAATCCCTCTACCGGACTGGAATGGGCCCATTGACTGCGGAAGAAAATTAAAATGACTGATGCCAGCCCGAGGTTGAGCCCTGCGGCGATCCAGATGGTGGTGCTGACGCCGTAGAGCTTCATGAACACGAAAGCACTGGTCAAGGCACCCGCTACCGCCCCAAAGGTGTTTACGGCATACAGGGTGCCGACATCCCGGCCGATCACTTCCGGATCATCGGAAACGAATTTCCCAAGAATGGGCAGAGTCGCTCCCATCAACGAAGCGGGAATGAGCAGAATCGCCCCACACACCCCGAAACGGAAAAAACTGGTTAGAGAATAGGACTCTTGAAAATTAAGGTAGACCCACTTGAACAACGGTAGAGAGGCATCGATGAAGTGAGGGATGAGAAAACAGTAAATACCGATCGCGCCTTCCAGCAACGCATAAATCAACAGCGGCTTGCCGCCGCGGTCGATGAGCCTTCCGCCGAAAAAACTGCCGAGGGCCAGCCCGCCCATGAAGGTGGTGAGCACGGTGGACACGGAGTAATGGGTGTTGCCGAGGACGAGGGTGAGCAGGCGGGTCCACACCACTTCATAAATAAGACCGGTGGCGCCCGAGATGAAGAAAAACAGAAAAACCCAAATGCGAAAATGGGAGCGGCTCAAATGAGACTATTCCGTAAGAGACGGTTATTTGGTTTTTGAGTTCTTTTCAACCGATTTTCCACAGCGGAACCCGACGATACTGTCTTTGCGTCCGGGAGTAGCGGCGAATCGTTTGGCAGAGCGGATATCCACTTTACGTGCGTCCCAGGAACCGCCCCGGAAAACCCTATTCTTGCTTTTTTGAACGCCGGGCGGATTGATTATCGGCGATTTCTGGTAGTAGAACTGGTCGTACTAATCCTCCACCCATTCGGAGGCGTTCCCAGCCATATCGTAAACCCCATAGACGCTTCGTCCCATGGGGAAACTGCCGACCGGGGCCATGTATTGAAACCCATCGGCGGTTCCGGCAATATTGGCGCGCTTGGGCAGAGCGCGGTTGCCCCAAGGATAAACCAGGCCGTGGGTGCCACGGGCGGCTTTTTCCCATTCCACTTCCTTGAGAAGCCGCTTTCCAGCCCAAGTGCAAAAATTCACCGCATCGCTCCAGGAAACCCCCACCACCGGATATTTCGGGGTTTTCAGGATATTGTGATCTCCTTGGAAAAAAGGCACCGACGGTTCGACATAATTAGCGGCGCGGCGGAACACATTGTAGTCCTCCACAGTGACCTCGTACTTATCGATGTAGAAGGCATCGAGATAAATCTCCTGCTGGGGCTTTTCGTCAAATCCGCCGCTCTCCGACCCCCGCGTGAACACGCCTTCGGGAATCAGGATCATTTCCCGTCCATCGTCGCCGACGAGAGTTTCATAAATACTGAAATCGCGATTATCCTCAATCGTCACCTGTTTGGTATCCGCCTGTATCTTGCGGATCTTTACGTCCTGGTCGATGGATTTTTTGATTTCCCAGATAATCACCAGAATAAGCAGGATAGATATGGCAAAGCAGGCGATCACCCCTATGACTAATTGTTTATTGTTCATATTTTTATATGTTTAAAGGAGATAAAAGGCTAAAATGGCAAAGCGATTATAGTTTAACATGACTGGAAAGCAATCCTAAACGATACGAATGAAAGACCTTCTCGCCGCCAAAGAAACCGCCCTGTCCTGGCTGAAACCCGTTTCCCGGGAAATCCTC
>JAUVMD010000061.1 GCA_030600405.1 Nitrospirota bacterium | reverse complement strand
TGCCGGATGAGTGGCTTCCAAGTCCAGAGGGAATCGCCGGGCAATTCGAATGTTCTGATCCGGGCCGTGCAAATCCACACACAAAAAATTTTCCTCCAGCCAGTATTCGATTGATTGTCCTTCTTCCTGGCCCGGAACAAACACTTTTTCATCTACTTTAACGGCAAAGGCAGTTTCCGGGTTCCCACGAATCCACACCTTTCCATTGTCTTTGATTTCCGGCATGGTCTGATTTCCACCCGTTACGTTTAGCAGGATTTTTGACAAGAAACCGCTTTTATACCATAATTTTTCAATCATCCATTTAAAAGAGCCGGAACCTTGATCCATCTTCTAGAATCACGACTTCAAAACGAGTTGAATCAAAGACAGGCAACGGGACTTCTCCGGACTCTGGAAGTCCTGGAATCCTGCAAGACCAACCTCACGAGCAATGATTATTTCCAATTGCGTTCTCACCCGGAGGTTATTAAAGGAGCCAAGACAGCATTGGAACACTATGGCGCCAGCAGTAGCGCCTCTCCCCTGCTTTCGGGATTTTTGCCCTGCCATGAAAACCTGATCGAGAAACTGAGGACCTGGAAGCAAAAATCCGCAGGACTTTTATTCAATACCGGGTTTATGGCGAATCAGGCCCTGCTGACCCATCTGCCCGGGCACCGGGATTTGATACTGGCCGATCGCTTGATTCATCACTCCATCGCCCAAGCCCTGGGAAAGCATGCCACCCGATTCAAACGCTACCATCATTTGGATTTGGATCACCTGGAAGAGCTGTTGGATCAAAATTCCAAGAGTTTCGAAACGATATTCGTTGTCACTGAAAGTGTGTTCAGTATGGATGGCGATTACCCGGATCTGTCGCACCTGGCGACTCTGAAGCAAAAATACAATTTCGTTTGGATATTGGACGAGGCTCATGGCACTGGAGTATTTGGCCCTACCGGTGGTGGACTGGCCGAGGAGCAAGGCGTGCTCTCGGAGGTTGATATTCTCGTAGGTACCTTGGGAAAAGCGTTGGCGAGTATGGGGGCCTATGTATTGACAAATTCTCAAACCGTCATCGATTACCTGGTCAACTTTTCCGGGGAGTTGATTTACTCCACTTATTTGGGTCCTCCTCAGGTGGGAGCCGCCGAGGCGGCGCTAAAAATAATTCAAAAATCGCAGGCCACTGCCCGCAGCATCCGTAATATGGCTAATCGGTTTAGGGAACAATTGGAGAGCGAAGGTTGGAAAACTCACTCCTTCGACTCACAAATCGTACCGGTGATTGTCGGCGATCCCAAGGATGCGCTTGAATTGCGCAACAAATTGCTGGAACATGGAATATTGGCAGGAGCGGTGCGGCCACCTACTGTTCCGCAAAATTCCTCTCGTTTGCGGTTTTCATTTCACGCGGGAGTGGCAGAGGATAAGGTGGAAGCAATCATAAAACTATTAAATAAATGGAAACAAAGAAAAAAATAACCGCTATCTGTGGCTGGGCGCTTCCCGTAGGGTGGTTCCGTCAATTGGTTGAGAGTTACTTGCCAGGAGCCGAGGTGCGGGCTCACTACCCAAAGAACCCGGTAAACAAAGAGGAGGCCACTGAGGTATTTAGCTCGAAACCGGATTGGGTCATCGGTTATTCTCTAGGCAGTCTCTGGCTTCTAGTCCATAAAAATATAATTCCACCACAAACAAAGATTATTTTAATGGCTCCCATTCTCGCGTTTCCGGCAGAAAAAAACCTGGGCGGAAAAACACCTCTCGGAAAACTGAAATATCAGAAAAAGATGCTGAGTTCTTCCGAAGATTATTTAACCTCCCTGAAGGGATTTTTTGATTTGAGCGGTATTCATCTGCCTGATAACGACCTCCAACAACCATACAGCAGGGAGGTTTTGATTCGGGGCCTCGATTTTCTGGAAACAGCCAGCGTTTCTCCCCAAAGAGCTAAGGATTGTGTCGCCATTACGGGGTTGCGAGATCCACTGCTTGACGGAAACTTGCTGAAGAGGCTCATCCCTCATTTGACTTTGGTGGGAGAGTGCGATCACTCTCCGCACAAATTGCTATCCCATTTGGCACAGCAACATGATGGGTCCAGTGAGCCCACAGATCAACCCATCTTTCCTCAACGAGCGCTATGAAAATATTTGGAATCGATTTCACCAGCGCTCCCGGCCGAAAAAAGCCCATAACCGTTGCGGAGGGTGAACTCAAACAAGAAAATCTGACCCTACATAAAGTTTACGCTTTGGTCAGCTTTGATGAATTTGAAGATTTCCTGAAACAAAAGGGACCTTGGATCGCGGGAATCGATTTCCCCTTTGGCTTACCCGGCGCTTTTTTGTCCACACTCGGATTGCCGCACGATTGGCAGAGCTATGTACAGGCACTGACCCGCCGCTCTAAAACCGAATTTGAAAAAAAAATCAAAACCTTCAAATCCAAACATTCTTCGCCTTACAAAGAACCTTTGCGGTTTATCGACATTCTAGCATCGGCTCAAAGTCCTTTAAAGCTGATCAACGCTCCGGTTGCGAAGATGTTTTATGAAGGTTCGAAAAGAATTTTAAAGTCAGGAGCCTCCATTTTCCCCTGCCATCCCAGAAAAGGAAACCGCATTATATTGGAAGCCTATCCCGCATTAGTGGCTCGCCGGTTTGCAGAATCGTACAAAAACGATACCAAAGACACACCACAAAAAACTTCCGCAAGAAAAAGAATCATTTCGGGAATTCTGGGTTCAGACTTGAAAGCTGAATTCGGTTTTTCGGTAGAGATCGATGATGACATCAAGGACGTAATACAAAGCGATGGCAAGGGCGACTCTCTGGATGCCGTGCTCTGTTCACTGCAAACGGCATGGGCCTGCCAACAGGGCAAACCGAATTATGGAATCCCCGCAGGATCTAAAAGCCTGACTCGCTCGGAAGGTTGGATCGTTGACCCATCCCTAAATTTAAGTCCTTTAGGGGTCGGCAAAAGGAAGAAGCCCTCTTTGCCTATCCAAGCAGTCCCAAAAGTCACCGCCAGAAACAGTGACGAGGGAATTATTAAAAATCTTCTAGATAAATTGACGGATATCGGGCTGGCCTTGTCCGCAGAACGTAATCTGGATATCCTGCTGGAAATGATCATGAAAGAAGCCCGGAACTTTACTTATGCCGATGGCGGCACCTTATACATTCTCGAAAAAAATAAACTGCATTGTAAGATTTTCCAAAACGACACCTTGGACATACGAATGGGCGGAAGTAACAAGTCCACTATTCCCTTTCCACCGTTGGAGATGAATCTTTCCAACGTGTCTTCCCATGTTGCTCTGACAGGCAAGACCGTTAATATTCCTGATATCAGCAAGCATAAGGATCATGATTTTTCAGGACCCAGAGTTTTTGACAAAAAATTTAACTACCGGACTCAATCCATGCTTCTCGTTCCGATGAAAAATAAGGATGAGGAAGTCATTGGAGTGATCCAGTTGTTAAACGCCAGAAAACCCGGCGAACCAAAAAGGGCGGTACCGTTTTCTAATGAAAGCGTACGCTGGATTCAATCCCTGGCATCTCAGGCGGCGGTAGCGATTACCCACGTCTCTCTCGTTCAGGAAATCAGGAAGGCCTATTCGGAAGTCGCTTCGGCAAGAGATATGGCCATGGAAGCCAACGCTGCTAAAAGCAAGTTTCTCGCCAACATGACTCATGAATTGCGAACTCCAATGAATGCCATCATTGGTTACACCGAAATGCTCCTGGAAGAAACTCGCGAAAAAAACTTAGTGGAAATTAATGACGATTTGGCAAAAATAGCCAGCTCCGCAAAAATCCTGATGCAATTGATCAACGAAATTCTGGATTTATCCAAAATCGAAGCGGGTAAAATGGAAATCTCTTTGGATTCTTTTAAAATTCAGGAAATAATTGAATCGGCTGTTCATACCATCGAGCCCATGCTTCAAAAAAATAAAAATACTCTGAAGGTACAGTGCGACGAAAATCTGGGCTATATGGTAGCGGACAAGAACCGGGTCCGGCAAACGATGATCAATCTTTTCAGCAATGCTTGCAGGTTTACTGAGGATGGAGAAATCTCACTGGAGGTCATTCGAGTTAATAGAGACAATACACCCTGGGTTATTTTCAAGGTCGCCGATACGGGAATCGGTATTCCTCAGAATAAACTCAGATCTATTTTTTCCGAATTCACCCAGGTGGATTCCTCCATCAATCGCAAATTCGGCGGCACCGGACTGGGATTGGCCATCAGCCAGCGATTTTGCCGCATGATGGGAGGAAGCATCACCGTAACCAGTGAGGTGAATAAGGGTTCCACCTTTACCGTTCAACTGCCCGCCAAAGTTATTCCATTCACCCCGCCTATGAGAAGGCGATCGACTGATATCGCCTGATTTACAATCATGCCCCGAAATTCACCAAACCCCTCAGAACCGGATTTCGAACAGAGAGTCATCGAAAGTTTTTCCAAGTATGTCAAAACGTATGATCGGCATGCACAACTTCAACGCTCCATGGCGGAACGTTTGGCGACTCTGATTCCCCACCCCTTCCCCCATAAAATACTGGAAATCGGATGTGGGACCGGAGTGTTCACCCGCCACCTGTTGGCGCGTTCTCCATCAATCATTACCCTGAACGATATTGCTCCACTCATGATTGATCATTTAAAGAATCATTTGGAGGTCCCATCCAATTCAAAATTCCTTGTGGGAAACGCGGAAAGAATTCAGATTCCAAAAGTCAAACTCATCGCGGGAAACGCCGTGTTCCAGTGGTTTCAAAATCCCCAAAACACATTACAAAGATTCCACTTTTCCCTCGAAAAGGAAGGATACCTGGCTTTCAGCACTTTCGGCCCTAAAACCCTGGAAGAATTCCGCAGGTCCGCTCAATTTCAGGGACCCACACATCTTCATTCTCAAAAACGATGGAAAACACTTCTTACTCAGGCGGGATTTGAGTTGCTAACATTTCAAACCGAAACGCGTCAGATATTTTTTCAAAATACCCTGAACTTGATTAAAAACCTGCAACAGATTGGAGCCGCTCCATTACGGATTCTAAAGTCTGGAGAATTGAGGCAACTGATCCGGGATTATGACAGGGAGTATTCATCGTCGCAGGGAGTTTATACGAATTGGGAATTGTTTTATTTTTTTGCGCGCAAGGGGACCGGTTGAATCTCAGCGGCTCCACTATTTCTTAAACGCCACCAGCATTCCCGTTGCTTCTCCGAGTGAAATTCTACGGAATTTGTGAAACCCGGACTGATTCAATAGTTTTTCGGTTTCATCGTAGGAATAGGTTTTCCCGGTCGCCGTGAACAAGAGCATGGTCACCCCAAATAAAGCGGCTTCGTAAGGTTGGGTGGCATCACGGGTATGGAAAAAATCCACCAAAACCAAACGCCCTCCCTTGATCAATGCCTTTTTCATTTTAAAAAACAGTTGTTTATTTTCCTGAGGATTATAGATGTGCAGAATATTCGAATAAAAAACCGTATCGTAGTGGTTACCAAAAGGTGTATTGAATAGATCACCGGGCCTTAGTTCCATACGGGACCAAAAAGAAGATTTGCCGTGCAGATCTTGAGCCACCTTTAATGCCGCCGAACGATCCAGCAAAGTCGCCCGGGCTTTCTTATCTTTTCTGAGAACTGCCGCGCTGTAGGTGCCGGGACCGCTCCCCAAGTCCAGAAACCGGCCTGCCGGTTGGCGCGTGATGATTTCAGCAATCTTGTTGGCAAAAGGCCCGCTCCGCTCGTGCATGGCATGGGTAAAACAATCGCGAAATTCCGGATCGTCCTCCCGTTCAAACTCCGAGAGATCACGGCCATTGCGGATGGTATGGATCAGGCGTGACCATTCATCATTCTTCTCTAATTTTAGAAAAGCCGTCCCTTTCATATAATGAGGACTGGACTCACAAAAATATTTGTACATGTGCGGCGCGCTGGAATACTTTCCACTTTCGAACCGGAGAGCCTTCATGGCCGCCAGCGCATTCAACAGGGCCTCCATTTCGCCTTGTTTCGTTTTGGACTGCTGAGCCACTTGACGGGCCGTCATGCTCTTTTGACGCAAAATAGAAAAAATTTTAAACTCAAGAGCCGCCATTAAAATCCGCGCCTCTTCCAAACGGTCGATGGTTTCCGTGAACTGCTTTAAAGTCAACATGGCAAAGAGACCTATTCGTTGAGGAGAGGTTCTATAATTTTTTCCAATTCCAAACCGGAACCGAACAATTTGTGCCGGACAATACCCTTTTTGTCGATGATGAGGGTGGAAGGAGTGCCTCGCAATCCATATTGATCGAACGTCAGCGCGTCGTATTCCTTTTTCTCCAGGTATTCCCGAATTTGCTTCTCAATCTGAGTCCGGTGATGCTCCGGCATGTTTTCAAAATCAGGGAAATCACGCTCAATCCATTGTTGAACCTCATCCTCCTGCACCCCGCCTGCCCTTTTTACCACCTGGTCCCAAGCAACGGGAAACGGCATGAAATACTGGAGGCGCCCCATGCTCAACATGTCCCGTTCGGAAAGCATGGCCATGGTTTCTCCCACTACCTCACCGGTATCCATCAGTTTTTTCAAATTATCCAGTGTATTGAGATGATAATCTTCAAACGCAGTGGCCAATCCCCACACTGTTAACGGTTTTTCGCGGAACGTCATGTAGGTTTGAATCACCTCCGGCAGGCCGCCGATAAAGCAACCGGGACAATTAACCTGAAACACTTCGATGAGAATCACCCGGCCGCGTTCCTGATCGACGTTGGAAGCCGGACCCTGCACCCACTCCGCCACCTGTAGATTGGGAGCCGGCTCGTTAACTGCTGGCATCCGCCACGCCTTCCTTCGCCAACCTCAGGAGACGATCGATGATTTTAAGAAGCTCCGGATTGGGTTGGTGCTGGAGCGCCGATTCAAGAATAGGAACCGCTTTACCGGGTTGCCCCTGGAGATTATAAATCAGCCCGGATATGGCGTGGGACACCAGCCATTTTTCACCCTTGGGATGGTTCTGGATTATAGTGTCCAGATTCGAGAGCGCCTTGTCGTATTTTTTAAGCTT
>JAUVMD010000028.1 GCA_030600405.1 Nitrospirota bacterium | reverse complement strand
GGCCATACCTTTGTCTGCTATATCAACACCACAGCCGAAGTGAAAGCCCTGTGCGACGTGTGCGTGACCTCCTCCAACGTCTACCGCATCATCGAGGCGATCGATAATGACAACATTTATTTTCTGCCCGACAAGCTGATGGCCCAGAACGTGATTCAGCATTTAAAGGATAAGGGAGTTGAAAAAAATATCGACTGGTACGACGGCACCTGTTACGTGCATGAGGAATACGCGCCAACCGCCATTGATTTTGTCCGCATCATCAACCCAGGTGTCGACGTGCTGGTGCATCCGGAATGCCATCCCGAAGTGGTGCGGAAGGCGGATTACGTGGGGAGTACCACCAACATGCTCGACCACGTCCGCACCTCCAGCTGCGATACGTTTTTCCTGCTCACCGAATGCGGCTTGACGGGGATATTGCAATCCGAGTATCCCGATAAACGGTTTGTGGGTTCCTGCACCCTGTGCAAATACATGAAGGCCAATTCGCTTCAGAACGTTCTGCAGGCGCTGGAGAACCCCCGCCCCGACCAGGTGATCGAGCTTTCCCCCGAGGTCCAACAAAACGCGCTGCGTTGCGTCGAACGCATGTTCGAATACACGGAAAAAACCTCTTCCTGAACGTCCTTTAATTTTTTCTGGATTTGTGAAGCCCCTGATACAGTGCGGGGAGCACAAAAAGAGTAAGCGCGGTGGAGGACAAAATGCCGCCGATCACCACCGTGGCCAGTGGCCGTTGCACTTCCGCTCCGGTGCCGGTGGCCAGCGCCATCGGCAAAAATCCCAGCGATGCCACCAAGGCGGTCATCAGCACTGGCCTGAGACGCGTGAGCGATCCTTCAACCACAGCTGGGTTTAAATCCATTCCTTCCTCGCGCAGTTTGTTGATGAAAGAGATCATCACCACACCGTTCAACACCGCCACTCCAGAAAGAGCTATGAACCCTACCGCCGCGGATATGGACAGCGGGATCCCTCTCATCCATAGTGAAACGATGCCTCCAGTCCACGCCAGTGGCACGCCGGTGAATATGATCAGCGCCTGTTGGGTCGATCCAAATGCCGCGAACAGCATCATAAAAATCAAAAAAAGTGTCACCGGAACGACAACCCATAAACGCTGGGTGGCGGAGATCAAATGCTCGAAGGTGCCGCCCCAGGATATCCAGTAACCGGAGGGCAAGGATAACTTCCGTTGAATCATCTCCTGCGTCTGTTCGACAAAAGATCCCAGGTCCCGCCCGCGCACGTTCGCCGTCACCACGACGCGCCGTTTGCCGTTTTCGCGGCTGATCTGGTTGGGCCCCATGATCACTTTGAAATCCGCCACTGCGCCCAGCGTGATAAATGCCGGAAGTGGTCGCCGAATCGTGGCGGTTGCGCCTGCCACCGGGCTCGTAGTTCCAGACAAACCTTCGGGATAGGGCAGAGGAATGCGCTTGAGCAATGCAATATTTGTCCGCGTGCTATCCGGCAAACGGACGATCAAATCGAACCGCCGATCGCCCTGAAATACCTGACCGGCCTGTTTGCCCCCGATGGCAATTTCGATAACGTCCTGAACATCTGAAACGTTCAGACCCAGCCGCGCCATTTCGTTCCGGTTCAGCTGAATGGTGAGTACCGGCAGTCCCGTTACCTGTTCCACCCGGACATCGGTGGCGCCCGGTACCGCCGCCAGCACGTTGGAAATCCGTTCCGCCTCATTCAGGAGAATATCGAGGTCGTCTCCAAACACTTTGACGGCGACGTCGCTCCGTACCCCCGCGATCAGTTCGTTGAAGCGCATCTGAATGGGCTGGGTGAATTCATATTTATTGCCGGGCAGGGTCACCAGTTTTTGTTCCATTTCTTTCACAAGTTCCGTGCGTGGTTTTTTCGGGTTGGGCCATTGGGAGCGCGGATGGGTCATCACAAACACATCGGCCACGCTGGGCGGCATGGGATCGGTGGCGATTTCCGCCGTGCCGATTTTGGCGAACACATAATTCACTTCCGGAAACTCGCTGATCTTTTTCTCCAGGGTGTGTTGCATGGAAACGGCCTGGTCCAACCCGGTACCGGGTATGCGCAGGGCATGAATGGCCATGTCCTGTTCATCCAACGTAGGAATAAATTCGGTTCCCAGACGCGTTCCTATAAGAAGGCTTAATGCAATCAGAACCCCGGCCAGGGTGACCACGGCGGCCCGGTTGCTCAGCGCTATATTGAGCAGGGGAGCGTAAATTTTTCTAGCCAGTTCGAGAAAAAAGTTTTTCTTTTCGGAGATGCGTCCCGTGGTGAACTGCGCCACCATCGCCGGCACAAACGTCAGCGATAAAATCAAGGCGCCGGTCAATGCCGCCAGCACGGTGAACGCCATCGGCTGAAACATTTTACCCTCGATGCCGGTCAGGGTCAGGATCGGCAGATACACGATCATGATGATGAACACCCCGAAGATGCTGGGACGTGAGACTTCCACCGCCGCTTCCTGAACAATGAAGTGTCGTTCCTCCGGCTTGAGTTCGCGTTGCAGGTGGTTTTGTTCGAGGGCCATGCGCCGGACACAGTTTTCAACGATGATGACGGCGCTGTCGATGATAATCCCGAAATCGATGGCGCCCAGGCTGAGCAGGTTGCCGCTGATTTTATTCGACACCATACCGCTGATGGCGAACAGCATGGACAGGGGAATCACCAGCGCCGTAATAAGTGCCGCGCGGAAATTACCCAGCAGTAAAAACAGCACGAGAATAACGAACAAAGCTCCTTCGGCAAGATTGTCGCGCACAGTTTTAAGAGTGGCGTTGACCAGCTTGGTGCGGTCGTACACCACATTGGCGCGGATGCCTTCGGGAAGGGTGTGGTTGATTGATTCCATCTTTTCGGCCACGCGCAACGAAACCGTCCGGCTGTTTTCCCCTTTCAGCATGAACACCGTGCCCAGCACGGTTTCCCGTCCGTTTTTAGTGGCCGCGCCGGTGCGCAGTTCCTTGGCGATCTGTACCCCCGCCACGTCGTGGATATGAATGGGCACGCCGCGGTGGGTGCCGATCACGATATTGGCGATTTCCTCTTCAGAAACCACCTGCCCCGGCGCTCGAATGAGGTATTGCTCCCCTCTGTGTTCCAGGTAGCCTGCTCCTACATTGGCGTTATTTTTTGCCAATGCTTCCATGACATCACGGAAGGTGATATCGAACGCCATCAACTTTTCCGGATCGGGTGCCACCTGGTACTGCTTGACATATCCACCGATGCTGTTGACCTCCGCCACGCCGGGAACGGTGCGCAGTTGCGGCCGGATGATCCAGTCCTGCACCGTCCGCAGTTCCACCGCTGCGTCAAACGGGTCCTGCAGCCGCGGATGGTCTTTCTCCCATTCCAGCGACCACATGAAAATCTCCCCCAGCCCGGTGGCGATGGGTCCCATGATGGGTTGAATCCCGGCCGGCAGTTGCTCCTTCACTTCCTGCAGGCGGGAGTTGATGAGCTGGCGCGCGAAATAAATGTCGGTGCCTTCTTCAAAAACAACCGTCACTTGCGACAACCCGTAACGGGAAAGGGATCGGGTCTCGAGCAGGTACGGCAGTCCGGCCAGCGAGGTTTCCACCAGATAGGTGATGCGCTGTTCCACTTCCAGCGGCGAATAGCCGGGAGCTTCGGAATTGACCTGTACCTGAACGTTGGTGATGTCCGGCAGGGCGTCGATGGGCAGGCGTTGGAAACTGTAGACGCCGAGACCGATCAGGCAGAGGGTCGCGAACAGGACGAACAGTCTCTGCCGGATAGAAAAATGAATGATGCGCTCGAGCACGGTTCCGCCTCTCCCTTAATGATCGTGCGTGGCCGCGGACTTGCCGATCTCCGCCTTTACCGCAAAACTGTTTATGTACACGTATTCGTCTCCCGGTTTGAGTCCGCTGAGGACTTCCACTCGGACGCCGTCGCTTTCTCCCAGCTCCAGCGGGCGGGCTTCGTAACGGTTACCCACTTTGATGAACACCACCGACCAGTCGCGAATCGTTTGAATGGCATCCACCGGAACCGCCAGCGGAACCTGACGCGAAGCCTGGATCAGATCCACCGTGACGTACATGCCCGGACGCCACAGGCGCTTCCTGTTGGGAATGACCACGCGGCCGGTCACCGTGCGGGTCTTCTCCTCAATCAACGCGCCGAGGTAAGTGAGCTTGCCTTTGGCCTTCAGGTCCAGCTTGTCGGCCCGGACGGTGACCCGCTGGCCCAGTTGCACCACGTTCAGATGCTTGGCCGGAACTGCGATGTTCACCCAGACCTCGGATAAATCGGCCAGCACGAACACGTCGAAATCTTTTTTGACCGCCTCCCCGACGGCCATGTGTTTTTGAATCACTTCCCCGTTGATTTCAGAGCGCAGTTCGAACCGGGTAAAGCGATGTTTTTGATCGCTGGACAGATGTTTGATTTCCCATGAGCTCAACCCCAGCGCCCGCAGTTTCTGAGCCATGGTTTTGATGTTGAGTTCCGCGGTTGCAAGACTATTGCGTTTCTCCAGCAATGCCAGTTTGTTGTCATACGCGATTTTTTCACGCAGAGCGATGTACCTGGCCTCGGCGCTTTTATATTCTTCCATTGCCAGCAGGTATTCCGACTTTGATGAAATTTTCTTTTTGTACAGCGATAACTCTCGTTCATAAACGGCCTGGGACCGGATCAGTCGTCCATAAGCAGGAACAATTTGCGCGCGCGATTCCCCCAGCACCAGTTGGTTGATTTTTTCGTAAAGCGTGTCCAGGTCCAATCCCTCTTCCAGTAGATCCAGCATGGTTTGGGTATTCTGATTGATGATCCCCTGTCGCTTGTGATCCATTCTCACCGGTTCGGCTTGGTTGACGGCCGTTAAATATTCGCTTTTAGCGTCGGCCAGCTCGCGCGAATCCAGAATCGCCAGGATGTCGCCTTTTTTCACCGGGTCGCCCAAATCCTTGTGAACGCGGGTGACCATGGCATCCAGCCGCGGCACGACGTGCGCCACGCGTTTTTCGTGCAGGCCGATTTCGCCGTTGAGTTGCACCACCTGATGAATCTCGGCGGGTCCGGCCTGCGTGATTCTGATACCCGCGTTTCTCGCCGCCGCTTCGGAAATTGCCGCGCGCGCTTCAATCTGATCGTATTGCCATTGATAACTCTGACCTTGCCATTCAGCTTTTATTTTGACGTCGAAAGAATGAGGTTCGACCACTACCCGGTCACCCAGCAGGTAATCGCCTGAAGAACGAAACCGGATGCGGTCCACCCGCTCCAGTCGATGTAAATCGATGCTCAATTTAATTTGATCGAGTGGAGCAGGGTTCCCTTGTGCGTCGGTCACATAGACGCGGAATTGCGGCGGCACGTTGCGTTCGTAAATGGTGACCTCTAAATTCAGACCGCCCTCTGAAAAGAGACGGCCGCCGTGCGGTCCTCTGGCAGAAACCCCGATTTCTGAAATCGGGGACGGGCTGACTGTTTCCGGCGGAGTTTCGATCAATGTCGGCGGTTCCATTTTCAGAATCATCCAGGCCAGGCCGAGGCCCACGGCAAGGATCAAGGCAATAGATAAGGTTTTACGGCTCATCGTTGTCTCTCTCTTTCCCTCGGCTGAGGGCGGGGCTCGGGTAAAGGTGATACCGCCTGCCCGGTCAACCGCTCCACGTCGGCGACCGCTTTATGATATTCCGCCAGCGCGTCGAGAAACTGCGACCGCGCGTTGAACCAGGTGCGCTGGCTGTCGAGCACCTCCAAGTAACCGAACTTGCCGAAACGGTATCCCTCGTTGACCGCTTCAAACGCAGTCCGTGCGCCCGGCAGGATTTTGGTTTTGAGCGACGTCACCCGGCTGTGGGCGTTGGCCATGCGCGTGTAGCCGGCGGCCAGAGCCGAGTTCAGTTTTAATGCGACCGCCCTCTGCTCGGCTTTGGCCTTGGCAAGGCGGTGCCGCGCTTCGGCGATGGCGCCCTGGTTGCGGTCGAACAGTTGAATGGGAATCGATAATTCAAAAACGAAGGCGTTGTCGTTGGTCTCCTCGAACCAACGCGCTCCGGCACCGACTTTGAGGTTGGGAACGGAGTTGGCTTCTTCCAGATCGATCGCCGCTGTGCGTTGCACCATTTCTGCCGCCCAGCGCGCGAGATCGGGGTTGCTCTGCATGTGTCCTGCCAGGGTGTCGAACGGCGGCACGGGAGCGATGAGATACAGGCGTCCCGTCACCTTTTCGAAGCGCGGCGTCAGGCTCCCCCAGAACGAAGCCAGCCGCCGGTAGGCCGCCTTAAGATTATTTTCGGCTTGGTGCTGTTGAATCTGCGTGGTGGATAACGCCACCTGCGCCTTGACTTCGTGGATGGGCGAAACCTTGCCCGCAATCACCCGCGCCTTGACGGCGTTGTAGGAATTTTGGGAAAGTTGCACCAGCTCCCGTGTCAGTTTCAGTTTTTCCTGAGAAGTCAGGGCCTCGGTGTAGGCCTTGGCCACCCGCGTCAGAATGTTCATGCGTGCGGTTTCGTAATCCCAGAACGCGAGGTCCTTGTGCGACAAAGCTGATTTTTCCCGCTTGGTGCGTTTGCCGCCCAGCTCGATCACCTGGCTCAAGACAATGGTGGACTGCGACTGCTCGAAATTATTGAGGCCGCCGGAGCCTAATACGTCTTCTACGAACAGTAAAATTTCCGGATTTTTATAAAGTCCCGCCTGCAGAGCCCGTGCCTCGCGCGCCCGCACTTCCAGCGAGAACGCTTCCAGCTCCGGATTGCGGAGCAGGACCTGCGCAATCACTTCCTGCAGGGTCAATGACCCGGTGAGGACCGGGGCAGAATTCGATTTTTGTTGGACCGCCGCCCCCAAGGACACTGAAGGCAACATCACCAGCAGTCCCCAAAGGACAAGCCGTTTGAAAACGGGTTTCATAATGTTTGAGCGAACGGAACGGAAGAAGGTACTCCGCGATTCCGAACAGATTTTATTTTAAGTGTTTAAAAGGGTTGAGCTAAAGAGACGGGATTACACACGCAGGGGTGGCGAGCGTTCGGAAAAGGATTGCAGGGCCAGGAGATTCCTGTGTAGGGTGGAGGAGATCAGCAGGGAGTCATATGGTTTAATTTTTGCCGGGGTGATGTTGGCTACAGTGGCATTGAGATTGATGTCCCACGCCAGCTTGACGACCTTGGTGACGCCGGAGGGGTTGAAATCGTATTGCGCCGATTCGGTGTCGCTTCCCGGAAGGCTTTCGGAATGATGATGAGTTTTGCCGGGACGCAGAGGAGCCTCACCGGTATCGATGAAGCGCGCCAGGGTCTCCAGCTCCAGCGAATGGAAATGCCCGCCGTGCGCATGCGCCTGCAGTTCACCGTCGTGCGCGTGGACGTATTCGGGATGATAATGATAGAACATCCCGAAACTGAAGTGGAACGTCCATAACAGGACGAACGCAACAATCAGCTCTGGACGGTTCTTTGTGAATCTGCGAATCACGTTTCGAGCACTCCGTGAAAAGGGGTCTTTTGCTTTATCGGTGGATACTGGCCCCAGTATAAGCAAATTCAAGGATTTAGTGCAAGTATTTCTCCCGGCGTAGCGCCGGGGCTAAGGGCTTTTGTCATCCTGAGTCTGTCGCAGGGCGACAAATGCGATTTACCGCAGAGTGCGCGGAGGACACAGACCGCTCCGCGCGGGGCGAACTAAAATACTTCCTCCCCTTACTAAGGGGAGGATACAGGTGGGGTTGGTTTTGACAGGATTAATGGTAAAAAAGGGAAGTAGGAGATATAACCTCCCCTGTATCCCCCCTCCTTGGTAAGGAGGGGAGTGGTGGGTCCAGCGTCACGCTGGTTATTTGGGGCCGATCATGTTTTTGGGTTGGACTTTCTGGTCGAACTCTTCGGCGGTGAGCAAGCCCAGGGCGACGGCGGCTTCTTTGAGGGTACTATGATCCTCGAAGGCTTTCTTCGCGACTTTAGCGGCGTTGTCGTAGCCGATGTGCGGGTTGAGCGCGGTGACCAGCATCAATGAGTTGTTGAGGTACTCTTCGATCTTGTCCTTGTTGGGCTGGATGCCGACGGCGCAGTGTTCGTTGAACGAGCGGCAGGCGTCGCCGATGAGTCGGATGGATTGCAGGAGGTTGTAGATCATCACCGGTTTGAACACGTTGAGCTCGAAGTTGCCGGATGCGCCGCCGACGCTGACGGCGGTGTCGTTGCCGATCACCTGCGCCGCCACCATGGTGAGCGCTTCGCATTGCGTCGGATTCACTTTGCCGGGCATGATGGACGAGCCGGGTTCGTTGGCGGGCAGGGCGAGTTCGCCGATGCCGCAGCGGGGACCCGACCCCAGCCAGCGGATGTCGTTGCCGATTTTCATCAGCGAGCAGGCGATGGTTTTCATGACGCCGCTGGCTTCGACGATGGCGTCGTGCGCCGCCAGCGCCTCGAACTTGTTGGGCGCGGTGATGAACGGGTGCTTGGTGAGATTCGCGATTTCCTTTGCCACCTTGATGGGAAAATCTTTGTGCGTGTTGATGCCGGTGCCGACGGCGGTGCCACCTAATGCGATCTGGTACAAGCGCGGCAGGAAGGAGTCGATGCGCTGGATGGCGTTGTCGAGTTGCGTCGCGTAGCCGCTGAACTCCTGCCCCAGCGTGAGCGGGGTGGCGTCCATCAGGTGCGTGCGTCCGATCTTGATGATGCTTTTGAATGCGTTCGATTTCTTTTTCAGCGTGTCGCGCAGGGCGGAGACGGCGGGGACGAGCCGGTCATGAATCTGCTCGACCGCCGAGATGTGCATGGCCGTGGGGAAGGTGTCGTTCGACGACTGGCCCTTGTTGACGTCGTCGTTGGGATGCACCGGAGTTTTACTGCCGAGTTCGCCGCCGGCGATTTCGATGGCGCGGTTGGCGATCACCTCGTTGGTGTTCATATTGGTCTGGGTGCCGGAGCCGGTCTGCCACACGAACAGGGGAAAATGGTCGTCGAGGGTGCCGTCGATCACCTCGTCCGCCGCCTGGACGATGAGGTCTTTTTTGTCGGCGGGTAATACGTGAATGTCGGCGTTGACGATGGCTGATGCTTTTTTGAGGATGCCCATGGCCCGGATGAGTTCGCGCGGCATGGTTTCCCATCCGATGTTGAAATTGATCAGCGACCGTGCCGTCTGTGCGCCGTAATATTTATCGGCGGGAACCTTGATCTCTCCCATGCTGTCCGATTCCATCCGGTATTCCATAGTGATGCTCCCCTCCAGCGGAGTACCTCCGCTCGTAATTTTAAAACCCAGATTCTTCGTCGGCATAGCCTCCTCAAAATGACAAACCGTAGCTTTTTCATATCATCCTGAGTGGAACGAAGGATCTCGGTTTTATCGGTGTTTATCTGTGTTCATCTGTGGTTAATATACAGATTCTAATTATTCAATTTCGTCGTTTAGAGGAGCATCACTATGGATTACCGGATGGAATCGGACAGCATGGGGGAGATCAAGGTTCCCGCCGATAAATATTACGGCGCACAGACGGCGCGGTCGCTGATCAATTTCAACATCGGATGGGAAACCATGCCGCGCGAACTCATCCGGGCCATGGGCATCCTCAAAAAAGCATCCGCCATCGTCAACGCGGAACT
>JAUVMD010000002.1 GCA_030600405.1 Nitrospirota bacterium | reverse complement strand
GGTGGTGCCACAGGCTGGTCAAATATTCGAACAAGCCCATTCCCCCCATGCGGCTGATATCATACAGTGCTCTGACACCGGCTTCCTGCATATGTTTTCCGCCGACGCCTTCAAACTGAAGTTGAGGATGTTGGGCCTTCAGAGCCCGCACCAGATGGCCGCCATGCAGATCGCCGGATGCTTCTCCGGCAACGATCAGAATTTGATCCGAATCTGAACTGACCAATGGGATTCCTCAACGACTAAAGATTGTTTTCAACGGATGCGTTTGGGGACCCGGACGAATACTCCGGTCAGATGCACACAATGGAAATGCCTGCCCGGTCGGCCTGCTCCACCACCTTATCGCGCTCCACGATCATGATTCTCCCGGCCTCCACGGCCACTACCGACGCTTTTCCCTGAATCATTTGCTCCAGGGTCGAAGGTCCGATGCCGGGGCTGTCGAAGCGGTAATCCTGGCTGGTCCGGCTGACCTTGATCACCACGCACCCTTTCTGGCCTAGGGCACAACCCCGTTCAATGGTCTGATCGGTACCTTCCAACGCTTCCACCGCGATAACCGATTTATTCTTGACCACGAGGGTTTGCCCGATTTCATGATCCGCCATGTAGCGAGCGATGGGAAAACCAAATGTGACATCCGCCATTTCCTTTTCCGAGGGTTTCCGGCGGGTCAATATCCCTTTTTCAGGATAGAGCTCTTTCATATACTCCATCTGGTCCAGCACCTTAAAACCTCTACTCTCGATTTCTTCGATGATCTTCAGCATCACGGTTTTGTCCTGATGAGTTCGAAATGACATGGACATCATTATTTTGAGGGTTTCAAGATCGAACATTTGAGGCTTGAAAATCATTTTCTTTTCCACTTTACCGATGATTAAAATATCCTTTATTTTTTCTTCTTCCAGGGTCTTGAAAATTTTTCCGCTTTTTACGAGACCGATTGAATAATTTTTCTCGACGAAAGGTTTCAGGCGAGCGTCCATTTCATCCGTGAAGGCGACGGACACGATGCGAAGCCCATTCTCCTGGGCTTTTTTGGCAAAATAGACAGGAATTTCACCGGCCCCGGCAATCAGACCAATACGTTGAGAAGGCAGGGTAGTCATAAAATGAATTTACCAGGAAAGATATTCTTAAATGAGTGCGGTGAGATCAACCCCGGCTTGTGTTTACCGGGTCCGCATGGGTGGAACGGGTCCATCGCGCTTCTATATTAATGAGGGATTCCGTTTTGCTTGTAGAATTGCTCCATAATCCCCAACGCAATTTCCAGGGAATACAATTCATTATCGACCGTCACTTTCCGTGGAGTTCCATTTTTAACACAGTCGAGAAAATGCTGGATTTCCAGTTTCAGCGGGTTGTCCTTGTGTACGAAAATCCGTTCGATCAGGGATTCCTGTTTGTAACGGAGGGAGTCCTTCGTCAACATGTAATCCGACGAAGACTGCCGATGGACGTAAATTTCCTGATCGGTATAATCCAGAATGACATAGGAATCCTTCTGTGTAATGGACAGGGTGCGTTCTTTATTTTGAGAGGCGCGGCTGGCAAGAATAACGGCGATACAGCCATTTTCAAATTCCAGTTGAACGCTGACCACATCGTCTTTTTCCGAAAAGACCGATCTACCCATCACATTGATCTGGGCCACTTTTGAATCTATAAGGTTCAGAATAATATCGATATCATGGATCATGGTATCCAGAACCACACTGTCGTCCTTCATGCGCTCGACAAAAGGTCCCATCCGTTTGCACTCGACCAGAATGGGCTCATCCACTAGTTTGTGGAGTTCCTGAACAGCCCCGTTGAACCGTTCCACATGGCCGATGTGCAAGATGAGGTTTTTGGAATCGGCCAGACTGAACAGTTCGCGGGCATGCTTTAGGTTGTCGGAGCAGGGTTTCTCCAACAGCACGTGGATGCCGGCATTCAAAACTTCTTTGCCGATTTGATGGTGAAGTTTGGTGGGAACCGCGACCACCGCCACATCCACCTGCTCGAGCATTTCGTTGAAATTCTTGAAATAAGGAACTGTGTACCGCTCGCTGATCATGCTGCCGCGCTCTTCGTTGACATCTGAAATGCCCCGCAAGTCGACATCACGGTTTTCGGACAGAATACCCACGTGGTATTCGCCCATTTTACCAACGCCTAATACCCCCGCTTTAATCCGGCTCATTTATTTACTGAATCCCCTCTTTGAATTTCTTACAAAATCAATAAGATATCGGATTTGATCGCTCATTTCAATTTCGCTTTCAATTTGTTCAATGGCCTGGGTGGTATTCAACTCGGGGTTTTTGAGGATTTTAAAGGCATTTTTGATGGCAGTTCGCACCTTGGGGCCAAAATCGCGCCGCCGTAACCCTACCGAGTTAAGGCTCACCAGTTTTGCCGGCCAGCCTCCCACCAGAGCATAGGGCAAAACATCCTGGCTGATCCCGCTCATTCCCTGAATCATGGAATAGGCACCGATGCGGGCGTATTGATGGACCGCCACAAAACCCGAGATAAATGCGTAATCTTCAACCACTATATGACCGGACAATCCGGTCGAATTCACCACAATCACATGATTGCCGATTTCACAATCATGCGCCACGTGCGCGTAATTCATCAGCATGCAATGGTCGCCGATTTTGGTTACGCCGTTCTCCTTACCGGAACGTTGAACCGTCACAAACTCGCGAATGGTGGTATTGTTCCCAATATGAACGAAAGACTGAATATCCTCAAACCCGACGATCTGTGGATCGCCTCCCAATGAGGCACCGTGATAGATCTTGCAGTTCTTTCCAATCACCGTGCCCTTGTCGATCAGGACGTTGGGCCCCACCACGGTTCCTTCCCCAATTTTAACACCCGGCCCGATGGTGGCGTAGGGTCCGATGGTTACATTGTCCTCTAGGACCGCAGAAGGGTCAATGGTGGCATTTTCTGAAATATTCACAAGACCCACCTGACTGCAATATTATTTCTGGAATCCATTGGCACAATAATGGGGAAGGCAAAACCGGCAACGAATCATGCATACAAGACTTTGCATACTAATTTAAACAGGTAAGGGGAGAGATTTCAACCTTTTCTAAGAATCGCCTGAATAGAGCCCTGGGTGACAACCTGGTCTTCTACCAAGGCTTTTCCGTCAAAACGAAACAATTCGCCCCTTTGTTTGGTCTTGGTCAATTCCAGACGAAGCACATCTCCGGGAACCACGGGTTTTCGGAATTTGACACTATCGATACCCGTAAATAATACGGAAGAATGCCCCTCTTTCTTAAGCACCCGCAATGCCAAAATACAGGCCACCTGCGCCATCGCCTCCACGATCAGAACACCGGGCATGACAGGAAAATCAGGAAAATGGCCCTGGAAAAACGGTTCATTCATGGTGACGGATTTAATGCCCACAATCTGTGAATCATCATCGCACTCAATTATTTTGTCGACCAGCAAAAATGGATATCGATGAGGAATGATTTTTTTAATTTCATTAATGTCTAACATTAAGAACCCTCAATGGATAAATTTATAGTTTACGGGGAAAAGATATCCTGACGCAAGCACTGGGCCTGCCGGACAGAATCATGGATACAGCTTGTTGTATGTTTTAGTCGCCAGACTGGTCAGGTCCAAGGAGGAATCGCTGTAAAAAACCGTTTTCTTTTCGAGCACCATGGTCAATTTTTTTTGCTTGCCTAATTGTTTCAACACTTCGAGCATCTTTTTAGAAATCTTATCGAGCACAACCTTTTCTTTGCGGGCAAATTCTTCTTCGCGATCCTGGACATACCGTTCAAAATCTTTTTTTTCCCTTAAAAAACTCTCCTCTTTCCTTTTTTTTAATGAAGGGTTGAGAACATTGGCCTGCTTATTTAATTCAATAAGCATGCCTTCCACCTTTTTCTTGCGCGCATCAATAATTCCTTTTTCCTTCTGGAGCTCCACACGAAATTTCATTTGAGATTTTTTAAATTCCTTGGTCTCGCCAATCGCTTTTTGAATATCCACAAAACCGATTTTACTATTTCCGGCAGCGGCTTCGGCAACTGTTATAATCAGCCCTGACATCACAAGCAAGATGGTCCATCCCAGTACACGATCCTTCAAATTTTTCTTTAACAAAAACATAACACCTCTTTATGTAGTTAAACCTTTAAAAAGCATTTCCTGCTGAAAAATGAAATTCCCCGGAAGAATCTCCCGGCGCTGGATCCAGTTTGAAACCATACGCCAGGGAAATCGGACCAAAAGGACTGAAGAACCGGATACCTCCGCCCACACTATTCCGCATCTCGCTGAGATTGATATTGGTATCGGTGGTAGAGATATCAAACCCCTTACCATATACATTGCCACGGTCATAAAACCCGAACACACGGAACGTTTGGGTAAGGGGGTATTGGAGTTCCACATTAAATAAAAGCGACTGTTCTCCTCCCACAGGATCTCCAGCAGGGTTCAGGGGACCCACCTCCTCGATGGTAAACCCTCTCAGGGAATTGGCCCCGCCCATAAAATACCTTTCAAACGAAGGCAATTCCTGGTTGTTATATCCATCGGCATACTTAATTTCCCCGTGCACGGCCCCTACCAATTTGCCGATCAGTTTGTGGTAATAAGTAATCTCATATTGGGTCTTGTAAAAATCCGACCCACCCAGGAAGCTGCCAGCAAATTCTAATCGTACCATATGCCTCCAGCCCTGTGTAGGGTTTAGGAAATTATCCCGGGAATCATTGATAAACGTGGTCCCGATTCGGCTGGTCTTCTGGGTTTCATTTTTAAGAGTGGAAGTGGGAAATTCAACTTCCGAAACCACTACCTTGGAATAGCGGTAAGACACCCCTCCCCAATCGGTTTCCGAAAGGTTTTTGCCGAACCGCAAACCCCCACCCGTGGAATGGGAGTCAAAACTGATAAAATCCTGGTCGAGGTTGAAAAGATCAATACCGGCCGAGATATCGGTGTCGAAAATTCGGGGATCGGTTAACCGGAGATTAAAATTGGTCCGGAGGGATGACAATTGAACCGAAAAGTTGACGTTGCGACCGGTTCCAAATACATTGTCTTGAGCAATGGAAGCGGTAAAAATAAGGTTGTCCACCGAACTGTACCCGGCCCCAAAAGAAATCGAACCGGTCGGCTTTTCGGTGACCGTCGCGTCGATATCAATCTGCCCCGGCGTGTCTCCGCGGTGGGTATCAATTTTAACGCTTTCAAAAAAACCCAGATTATTAATCCGCTGTTTACTCCGCTTCAACTTTTTACTGTTGAATAATTCACCTTCTTTGACACGAAACTCCCGGCGAACAACGTTGTCCCGGGTTCGGGTGTTGCCGATCACATTGATTTTCCCGACATAAACCTTTCGCCCTTTATCGATCTGAATACTCAGATCGACCTTCCTCGTTTGGTCATTAATGGCGGCTTTGGGATTAACATCGGCATAAGCAAAACCTTTCTCTGAAAATTTTTCAGTAATATTCAGTATGTCTTCCCGAAGCAGGGATATATTGTACACCGCCCCCGGTTTGGATTTAAAATCCACAAGAAAATCCTCCCCGCTGAATTCCTCCACATCTTGAACGGTAATTTTTCCGAACATATATTGCAGGCCTTCCTCAATTTTTATTTCGATATAAATTTCCTTATCTTCGCGATTCACCTCGATCTCGGGCTCATAAACACGTGCCCGGATATAACCGTTGTCCTGATAAAACGCTTCCAACCGCAGGACATCCACTTTCAATACATCCTTTTTGTAAATTCCGGATTCATCGATGAATGAAAACAGCCATTTTTCTTCCGTCTCCATAACATCTTTCAGGTCGTCTTCATCGAAAGCCTTATTGCCGGTGAACCGGATTTCATCAATCTTTATCTTTTCCCCTTCGTTGATATTGATGGTGACATCTATCAGACCGTTGGCATTGATCGCGGTATCCACATCTACCCGCACTAGAAAAAACGCTTTTTCATGATAATGGGCTGTTAATTTTTGATTGGTGTCGTTGACGAGGTGCTCTTTGAAAGTGACTCCGCGTTTTATGGAAATTACATCTCTCAAATCCGCAGTATCCAGGGCATCATTTCCAACGAAAGTGACCTCACCCACGGAAGGAATTTCCTTGACCACAAAGATCACTTCCACGCCGCCACCTTTGCCGGGCCGGGTATCCACCCGGATATCAGTGAACTGTCCGAGGCTGTAAATTTGTTCGATATCTTTTCGAATAAGGGCCCGGGAAAGAAGTTTCCCCACTTCAGTTTTGATGTAATAAAAAATGGTGGAAGAGTCGACTCTTTTGTTACCCTGGATTTTGATCGCGCTGACCGTTGCCCCTTCGTTTTGGGCATAGAGGGGCGAACCTAACAGTCCCATGAAAAAAATGAGAAGATACAGCAGTACCTGCCAACGCCTAAACGGCGCAGGAGCACACCGATCCTGTATTGATGACGAATCCGACAGGGGTTTTCTCCCAGGAAACTGTAAATGAGGACAAAAAAAAAGTACTAAGCTTTACGGCAAACAATACCATAAAACTTAATACTTTTTCGAATGGAAATAACTAAAGAATGACCCGGAAAACCTTGCTTTTAAAGAACCGTATTGAGCGCCCCGGATTTCTCCGTAAATACGAGGTCATCGCCCACCAAGCCAACCTCAATCACCCCGCCGGATTTGAACCGGCCTTTCAGCATTTCGTCGGACAAAACGTCCTCCAAATGCTTCTGAATGGCCCGTTTCAACGGCCGGGCGCCGAAATTCTTGTCATATCCCTTTTCGGCCAGCCACTGCTTGGCTTCATTCGTCATATCCAGCGTTAATCCCTGCTGAATCAACTGTTCGTTGAGCTGGTTCAACTGGATATCCAGAATCTGAGCGACATTCTCCAACGTGAGAGGCTTGAACACAATCATTTCGCTCAACCGATTTAAAAACTCAGGATTAAAAGTTTTCCTTAGATCCTGCTTGAGATCTTTCTCCATTTTATCGAAACTCATGTCTGCGTCGTTGTCGTGGAAACCCAACGACCCCTTGTCCAACGCTTTAGAACTGATATTGGAGGTCAGGATGATCACCGTATTTTTAAAATTGATGTTCCGTCCATAACTGTCCGTAAGATGCCCGTCGTCCATGATCTGCAACAACAGATGGAACACATCGGGATTGGCCTTTTCAATTTCGTCGAACAGCACCACCGAGTATGGCTTGCGGCGGACTTTCTCCGTCAACTGGCCGCCCTCTTCATACCCGACATAGCCCGGAGGCGCTCCAGTCAACCGGGAAACGTTGAATTTTTCCATATATTCGGACATATCTAGCCGGATCAGCGCATCGCGATGACCGAACAGGAATTCTGCCAGTGCTCCGGCCAGCTCGGTTTTACCGACACCCGTCGGACCCAGGAACATAAAGGTTCCAATGGGACGCCGCATATCCTTGAGTCCGGACCGGGAACGGCGGATCGCCTTGGAGATCGCTTCCACAGCCTCTCTCTGCCCGACAATCTTCTTACCCAATTCATCGGCCATATTGAGCAGGCGGGCGGATTCCTTCTCTTCGATCCGGTTCAGGGGAATCCCCGTCATGCTGGACACCACCTCGGCAATATCCTCTTCGGTAATACTCGGTTCGTTGATGGAATTTTCCTGATCCCACTTTTCCTTTTCTCCTTCAAGTTTGGAGCGCAACTCTTCTTCCTTGTCACGCAACTCCACCGCTTTTTCGAACTCTTGATTTTCGATACGAATCTTCTTCTCGCGAACCAGTGCATCGATTTCGCGCTGAATCTCCTTCATTTCAGGAGACTGCGAAGACTTTCGTAACCGAACGCGGGAACCCGCTTCGTCGATCACGTCGATCGCCTTGTCCGGCAAAAACCGGTCGTTGATGTAACGGTCGGCGAACCGCACCGCGAGGATGATCGCCTCGTCGCTGATTTTCGCTTTGTGGTGCACTTCGTAAGGCACCTTCAGTCCGCGAATAATTTCGATGGTCTCTTCAACCGTCGGCGGGTTGACAATGATCGGCTGGAAACGCCTTTCGAGCGCACCGTTTTTCTCAATGTATTTACGGTATTCTTCCAAGGTCGTTGCGCCGATACACTGGATTTCACCGCGGGACAATGCCGGTTTCAGCATGTTCGAGGCATCCACGGAACCTTCCGCCGCACCCGCGCCAACCAACGTATGCAATTCGTCGATAAACAGAATAACACTCTCATTCTGAATGATTTCTTTCATGATGCCCTTCAACCGGGCTTCAAACTGACCGCGGTATTTGGTGCCGGCAATCAATGACCCGAGATCAAGGGAAACCACCCGTTTTTCAAACAAGGTGTCGGGAACTTCGCGTTCGATAATCAACTGCGCCAGACCTTCTACAATGGCAGTCTTACCCACACCCGGTTCGCCGATCAATACCGGATTGTTTTTCGTCCTCCGGCTGAGAATCTGAATGACCCGCTCGATTTCCTTGCTCCGGCCAATGATGGGATCCAGCTTGCCCGCCACCGCCATCGCTGTCAGGTCGCGGCTGAATTCATCCAGTGTCGGCGTCTTGCCCGTTTCACGAGCCGATTCGGTCGGCTCCTTGAACATGTCAACGAGCTTCTCTTTGACGTCGTCAAAATAAGTTCCAAAACTATTCAATATCCGGCAGGCCACACCTTCCTTCTCCTTGAGCAAACCCAATAGAAGATGCTCGGTGCCGATGTAGTTATGATTCAGGGAACGCGCTTCTTCTACGGCAAACTCAAGAACCTTTTTGGCGCGCGACGTAAACGGAATGTCGCCGATCACCAAGGAATTGGAACTCCGGGGAAGGTTCTTTTCAAGCTCGGCTTTGATCTTACTCATGTCAGCGCCGGACTTCTGGAGAAGCGCAATCGCGATACCCCCTCCATCTTTGACGACCCCTTGCAAAATATGCTCGGTACCCAAGTACTCATGTCGGTAAAGCTCTGCTTCTTCCCGCGCCAGGATAATAACTCGTCTCGCTCTTTCAGTGAATCGCTTAAACATGATTTAAACTTTCAATATGAGGGTGCATAGAAGGTGACCAACCTGTTGCTTAAAGGAACCCTTCGCCCCAAAAGGGCAGGGAGAGGCGAAAAGCTCAATTTAATCTGGTTCCACAATTAATTATCTTATCAAACAGAACATATTACAAGCCTTTATTTGAAGGGTTTGGCCCGACAATAACTGCTTGTTTTATACTTAGGTACCATCTTAAAAGGTAAAACTGGCCTTTATAGGCACTAATTTTGGATAATTGTTAAGTTTTTGTTTTATTTGATATTATCATGAAAACGAGTTGTGGCACGCAAAATCCACCCTTATTTTTTAATTGAAGTACCCCGCTTAAAAATAGCCTGCGTCCGGGTGAAAACACACCACCGCCGCCGTGGTGCTGGGCGGGTCGAATTCGTTTCCGGAGGTTAAAGTAATTCCCAAATCCTCTGTTTTCAAAATGTCGTAAATCACTCTGTTATTAACCAAATCTTCCAGTGCGGGATAGCCCGGACTGTAACGTTGGCCCAAATGATCTTTTTTACGGCCAGTCCGCTGGCCCATCAATCCGTGAATATACTCGGCGAAATCCTCCGCCACGCGATCACCCAGCCCCTGCAGATACAGCGCCGACTCGGAGTCATGTTCGGCCTTGAACCCGGTAATCACTTCCTCCATATTGCGGCCCGCCGTGGTGATCTGCAGACCCACCACGTCCATGATTCCGGAGGTTTTGGGATGAAAATACTGCGCGACGGAAAACACATCCTTGGTCCCGCTTTTGCCTTTACCGACCACCACATTCCACCGGATACGGCCCAGCTCCTGTTCAAGATTCTCCGGATTATAAATAATCAGCTCGTCCCCTTCTGACTGCGCTGGCAGGAGCGCAAACCGGGCCTTGGGAGTGATCCAGTGGTGGGCGTCCGCCTTCTGCAACCATTCTTCCCGCAGACTTTTTAAGTGCTCTGAGGTAATACCTTTCTTTTTCCACGAAGACTGCTTTCCGAATTTCCAGTTCAAGGAAAACAGGCTTTTGGAATCGATCACGTTTTTCAGCTTGTCCAGCTTGAATTCCACCTTGTGAATGCCGTAACCGTTTTGCATCACCTCGTGTTTTTTGAAACTCACCTTGCGGCGGTCCAGGGTCGCCAACAGTTTTTCCTTGTTCGCCGCGATCCCCTTGGCACGCTCATAACTGCGCTTCAGTTTTTCCCGGTTGGCAGAAAGCAATACCTCCAGTTGGCCACGATCCATCAGCGCGTTCATGGTGTTGACGCCGTCCATACCGCTTTCGCAGTAAAACACGTTGGGTAAAATATGTGCGGTGTCGTCCTGCCCGCACATCGCCACATACCCGGCATGACGGTCGTTGACGGGTGCGCCGCCGATCAATACGGGAATGCTGTAGTCCTCTTCCTTCAGCATGCGCGCCACGGTGATCATATGATTCGAGGTCTGCACCAGCAGGGCGCTCAGGCCGATGGCATCGGCATTCTCCGCCCGTGCGGTTTCGATAAATTTTTCGAGAGGCACCTGCACGCCAAGGTCGATGGTCCGGTACCCGTAATTATCGAGGAGCGTTTTAGCGAGATCTTTGCCGATGCTGTGCACGTCCTGATACACCGTACCGATGACCACCACGCCTTTGTAATCGATGGCCGCTCCCGGCTCGACGCCGCTGGCGTGGCGCATCCACGCCTCCAGAAACCCCATGACGTTGCGCATGACATCGGCGCTTTTCAACAAATGCGGCAGGCTCACTTCGCCGCGCCCGAATCCGTCGCCCAACTCCCGCATGGTCTTCATCAGGTAATCGCTGATGAAATCCAACGGCTCGTGTTTATCCAGTACCTCGGCGGCCTGCAGAACGATCTTGTCCTTGTATTCATAGGTCCAACCGTCTTTCTCGAGAGTCCCAGTCGCCTTCTCCTTAAAACCGTCCATAATCTTGAGACAGATGCTTTCTTCCAGAGACAGGTCGCCGTAGTTGTGCTTTTTGGCGACGGCGCCGGTTTTCTTTTTGACCGCCACTTCCTCGAGGCGCTCAAACGCGTCCATATCGTGCTCGAGAATAATCTTGCGGCCCAGCTCGACATCCTCCGGCGGCAGGCTTTCCACCGGAACGTAATGGTTGGGATTGAGAATGGCGCAGTCCAATCCCCTCTGCCGCGCCTCCTCGAGAAACACACTGGTCAGCACCTTCCTCATGTACGGCTTCTGCCCGAGGCCCGCCGTCAGGTTGCCGACGCCGATGGAGGTTTTCAAATCGGGATGAATGGCCTTGATGCGCGGCAGACTGTTCAGCGCTTCTTTGCTGAAATTCATACCTTCCTGCGATTCACTACCAATGGGATAGGCGTTGATGTCGATCAAAATCTGATCGGGCGTCACGCCGTACTTTTCCCCGGCCTGCTTGACGATCTCTGCCGCCAGATTGTATTTTTCATCGGCAGTGATTGCAGGACCCTCCGGTCCGTTGACCAGCGCGATGTAAATCGGGTGATGTTCATGGCTCATCTTCAACACCGCGTCGAGCTTGCTGACACCGGGCTGGTATTCTTCCAAGCTGATGGAATTGACGATCGGCCGTCCCGGATAGGTCTCCAGTCCTTTCGCCAGGGCTTCTACCGAAAACGAGTCGATGCACATCGCGCCCTTAAAATCGCTGGTCACGCCATGAATCACCTCCGGCAGAACTTTTTCCGTCTCAACGATGTTGCTGTCTAGGCACACGTCGATGATTTCAATTCCGAGATCGTCGACCTGCGCATGCGCCACTTCTTCCAGCACCTCCATGCGTACGCCGTCCTCGGTTTCCACCGCGTCGCGCACTTTTTTACTGCCACGCACGTTCAGCATTTCACCGATGCGGACCAGTCCTTCGGAACTGTCCAGCGCCGCGACCTCCTGAGGTCCGGAGACATAAACATGCGGATCGGTTTTCCGTTGGAGAGGTTTGGCGTCCTTGAATTTGTCGCGCAGAACGCGGATATGATCCGGTCGCGTGCCGCAACAGCCGCCAATAATGGATACGCCGTACTCTCTCACGAACGGCTCCATGATCTCGCCCATCGCTTCCGGTTCCAGTTTGTAACAGGTCTGGCCGTCTTCGGAGATGGGCTGACCGGCGTTGGGCACGATCGATATGGGATGTCTACAGAAATGGCTGAGGTGCTTCACCGTGTTTTCCATCTCCGCGGGACCGACGTTGCAGTTGATGCCGAATACGCTGATGCCCATGCCCGCGACAGCGGTATACGCGGCGTGAATGTCGGTATTGAAAATCTGCATTTTGGAGAAGGAGTCGACCGTCACCTGCGCGATGATGGGCAAGCGCTTGCCTTTTTTATGGAAGGCGCGGTTGGCACCGATGATCGAAGCTTTGAGTTCGAGTATGTCCTGCTGGGTTTCGAACAACAGCACATCCGCTCCGCCGTCGATCAACCCCTCCACCTGCACCCGGTTGTTGTCCACCACCACATCGAAGGTCGTCTTCTGCAGATTGGCCTGGGTGCTCGACAACACATTGTTGGATGGGCCAATGGACCCGGCGACGAACAGGGGACGTCCATCATACTCCGGCAAAGTTTTGTAATGCTCCACCGCCTTGCGCGCCAGGCGGCAGCCTTCGACGTTCAGATGATGGGCGATGGTTTCCAAGTGGCCGCCCATCAGCGTCAACCCCTCGGGAACGGTGTGCATGTCCGAGGTGTCGATCTTCGACCAGTCGAATTCCTTGAGACGCAAAGGCGACGCGCCAAAAGTGTTGGTCTCGATAATGTTCGCTCCCGCCTGCAGGTACTGAAAATGGATATTCTCCAATTCCTCCGGCCGGGCGAACACCAGCAAATCCGTCAGCATGCGAAATAGCGACCCGCCGAAGGTGGCATCGGTCACCTCCAGCGCCTGCACCATGGGGCCCATGGCGCCGTCCAAAACAAGAATATGGTTTTTTAAAGCGTCTTCAAAGTTCATCCGGTTTCAATTCAGGCCCGCGCCAGCAACACCGACGGGAGCATTCTTACCTTTGGATTCAACGAGTTACGGGTAAGGAGCGTGTGGGTAGGAATATTATTCTCATGCCATGCGATCTATTATATAAAATATGCGGGGGGAATGCATCTCCGCACCCTCAAGAAATACCACGAAACCGGGGAGGATTCACTATGAACCTTGGGCGCATTCAAAATTCCAGTTTCCGAAGCATCCCTGTCCGTTACCGAAGGGCGGTGAGTGTCTGGTTGATTTGGATGTTTTTTATGGCGCCCGGCGGCGGCTGGGCGGGTAATGCGTCCAATTTGAAATTGAATGTCCCGGATGGTGTCCGCCTGACGGTGTTCGCGGATAACGTTCCCAAGGCCCGGCACATAGCGTTCGACGATCAGGGCATCCTGTTCCTGAGCCGGGCCCGCGATGGCGCAGTGGTCGCCCTGCCGGATGACAATCAAGACGGCCAAGCCGACCGGGTGGTACCCATTCTCGATGACCGCGACGTGCCGCACGGCCTGGCGTTCGTGCAACTGGATTCCGGTTACTACCTGTACGTGGCGGAGGAGGTTCAGGTGGTCCGCCTCAAACGCACCGCCAAACCCTTCACTTACGGCAAGCCCGAGGTGCTGGTTTCCGGCATCCCCACCGGCAGCCATTCCACACGGACCCTTAAAATCAAAGATAACCGGATGTATGTCTCCATCGGCTCGTCCTGCAACGTGTGCATCGAGGACAGCCCGCTTCACGCCGCCGTCTGGCGGTACGATCTCGACGGACAAAACGGCGAGTTGTTCGCGGCGGGACTACGCAACTCGGTGGGCATCGAGTTCTCGCCTTACTCTGGTGAGCTGTGGGGCGTCAACAACGGCCGCGACTGGCTGGGGGACGATCACCCAAAGGAAGAACTCAACATCATCAAGAAAGGCAAGCATTACGGCTGGCCGTACTGCTGGGAAAACCGGACTCCCGACCCCGATCACGGCGACCAGTACGACTGCGACAAAACGGAGCTTCCGGCCTATACCTTCACCGCGCATATGGCGCCGCTCGGTCTCGAGTTTTATCAGAAGGGCAATTTGCCCGAGCGGTACAACAATAGCCTGTTCATTTCCTTTCACGGATCGTGGAACCGCTCCGTCCCTGCCGGATACAAAGTGGTGCGCGTCATCCTCAACGATAAGGGCGAAATCCAGTCGCACGAAGATTTCGTCACCGGCTGGTTACGACCCGACGGCGCCAAGTCCGGCCGCCCCGTCGATGTCCAACTCTCACCCAAAGGCGACCTCTACCTGTCCGACGATTACCGCGGCGTGGTCTATAAAATAACGGGAAAATGAATTTCCTGCGTTAATCTCCGCCCGGCTGGGGAAATGTCTTTGTCATAAATCATATACCCCTTTAAAATTAGATAGTTATATTGGGTTTACGTATCACGCCCTTATTTCACCATATCGTCTTTATATGGTGAAATTTTGCCATTTTTTCGACATATCATGGGGCAACTACAATTCGCTACCCCTATTCGTCTTCCCTGAATAATCGCTGATACAGGCTCGATTTGTCCTGGGCACAGCGGAAGCCGACGTCGATGGCGCGGCGGATGGGATGCAGTTTCTGGCGGTAGGAGACGCGCGACTTAAGCGCCATCACTTTTTTGTAGGCCTTCTTCGGAAAATGGCCGACACCGAGAAACGACATCCCGCGCACCACCACCTTCTTGC
>JAUVMD010000351.1 GCA_030600405.1 Nitrospirota bacterium | reverse complement strand
CGGCATCGAGTGCATAGACTTTTTGCGCCAGCAAGCCCCCGGCATTCCCATCATCGTCCTGACGGGCTTTCCAGACGTTGAAATGGCGGCTTCCCTGACCAAAAAGGGAGTCAAGGCCTATCTGACCAAGCCCATTGACGGAGAAAAATTGGCGGATCAGGTCAAGAAGACCATGCGGTCAATCGCGGATAGGACATAATACAAACGTTCATCCCTATCCCCGCACAACCCATCCCCTTCCCCTGGTAGAGAACAGGCAACAGCGGCCATCTCAGAGAGCCGTTTTCTGGTAGGCAGACCCTTATTTCGATTAATTCGTACTCCAAGGCCCCAGTACCTTTCTGATTACATGTAAGTCACGAACTCGGGTTCGATCAGCGCTCTAAGAATATCACTTCGAGAAACGATACCAACCAGTTTGCCCCCCTTCACAACCGGTACCCGGATTAAATTTCTGGCCTGCATGATCGGGATGATTTCGGTGACTGGCGTGCCTGGATTAACCGTTACCACATCCCGGCTCATGATATCTTCCGCCGTAGTCTTGGCCAGTTCCTTACCATCGGCGACTGCGCTCAAAAGATCAAGTTCCGTGATAATCCCTACGATCTTACCGTCCCCCTCTGTTACAGGCATACCACTATAAAGACCCGTGGTTAGCTGTAAAACGACATCGCGAGCCGAAGCCTTAGGCCGTGCGGAAACCACTGGTCGGGTCATAACATCAGATGCTTTTAAGTTTTTCATAACAACCTCCTGTTAATGTTGTAAAAATTTCCCCTCTCTATATTTAGATACTCATTTGGAAGTGAAAATTCTATAAAACTTAGCCTGTCCTCACCCCCTATTGACGCCCAGCTAAATCCAGGTTGATTGACAATTCCGGCAAGCTGAAATAGAGTGCGGCTATCCAAATACCCCTAACAGGAGGACTTACCATGAAAAAGATACTGTTTTTTGGTTACGGGTTGTTTGCATACGCCACCTTTTTGGCTGCATTTCTTTATTTAATCGGATTCATGGGAAACCTGCTGGTTCCTAAATCGATCGATTCAGGAATCGAAGGGAGCCTCGGTGGCGCGTTGGCTGTTAACTTCGTCCTCATCCTGGTCTTCGGTCTCCAGCACGTGGTGATGGCGCGTCCGGGCTTTAAGGAGTGGTGGACGCAGTTTGTTCCCAAACCCATCGAACGCAGTACCTACGTGCTCATCACGAACGTAATACTTTTCATTCTTTTTTGGCAATGGCGGCCGGTCACCACTGTGGTTTGGGACGTCAGCGGCGGGGTCCTGGAGCCGGTCCTTTGGGGGCTGTTCATCTTCGCGTGGGGTCTCATTCTCGTTACTAGCTTCTTGATCAATCACTTCGATCTATTTGGGCTGCGGCAGGTGTATTTGTATTTCAAAGGTGTGCCCTATACGCATTTGAAGTTCAACACTGTGGGGATTTATAAATACATCCGCCATCCGCTAATGGTGGGCTGGATTCTAGGGTTTTGGTCCACGCCGGTGATGACGGTCGGGCATCTGTTCTTCGCGGTAATGACGACTATTTACATACTCACCACGGTCCCCCTAGAAGAAAAGGACCTTTTGCATTTTCTCGGTGAGGATTATGAGAATTACCGGCGGCGGACTCCGAGATATATTCCCTTTTTAGGAAATAAAAAGTAGGACCCGAAATAAATAATATCATCCCCCACAAATGCCCGAGATGCTTTGAGAGTGTGACGCTGATACAGCCACAGCTTATGGGTGGAGACTTTTAGGGACCAGCGAGGGGCCAGTATTTGAATTACATGGATGAGCAGGAATATGATTTGATCGCGCCTGACAATAAGGAGGACTTAATCAATGTCAAAGGATCAGAACGGTGCCGTCCTCCGCAATTTTGACCTTGTGTTCCTTCCCGTCTTTTTCAAATTCGATTTCGTAGAAGATTTTGCCTTCCTCGGTTTCCAGAAGAGCCAACTCTTTGATTTCAGCGCCGGCGCTTGCGGTTTTCACGGTTTCCTGCACCGCCGGGGGTAAATCCTCCATGGTCACAATTTCTTCCGCTTCGAGCACCTCGCCGTCCTTGTCGACCTCAAGTTCGAATTTCCGGCTGTCTTTTTTATACTCCACTTTGTAGAAATCCTTTCCCTCTTCCTTTTCGTGGGTGATTTTTTCAATCCCTTCACCTGAGGTGTAGGACTCTATCGCTGCCTGCGCCGCAGGGGGAATGTCCTCCAGTTTTACCTCTTTGGAGAACAGCGTGCAGCCATTTAACACCACTGCAAAAATCAGCGCAACGGTTGGGACCATCAATTGACGAAAAAACATGGGATTCTCCTTTACGACTTGATAAGTTGAATTTCTCATAGCGTACCTCCTCAAATTGGTAAACTTGTTTCTCGGTCTGATGATGCTCTCACTGGACTAACTGGGCGGGCCATGCCACATTAAACAGTCAATTAAGCAAAATGCATTCCTAAATCCTTGAAAAAGGATATCATTATACCTTAT
>JAUVMD010000031.1 GCA_030600405.1 Nitrospirota bacterium | reverse complement strand
TTCTGCCCTGTTGACATCGATCCAGCCTGATGAAAAAACTCTTCATTATATTAATACTGATCTGCGGCGTTGTCAGTTGCTAAAAGGCTAAAGATACGGAGTTTCCGCTGATTTTGCCCGCCGCCGCCGAGGGGACGTCGTCCTATTTCACTTCCTTGGAGAACAGCCCGCAACTATTTAAACCACCGTCAGAATCAGCGCAACGCCTGGGACCATCAATGGACAAAAAAACATGGGATTCTCCTTTATGAACAGATGATCTGGATTGATTATAGCCTATACCATAAAGACTATCGGGTTCCTGACAATATTCCGTTCGGAGGAAAAAAAATAGACACCTCGGGAGAGTTATCTCTTATCCTGAAGAGGTAAAAGTCATGCGGGACAGGGAGCCATTGAATGAATATGAATATTTTAATCAAACTGTTCGTGCTGGGCCTGATTCTGCTGGCGGCGAGTCAGGTAATGGCCCACGGCATGTCGGAGGCCGATCAACAGGCCATGCTGGACGGCGGTTATCTGCAGTACCTATGGCTGGGGGCGACCCATATGTTGACGGGGTACGATCACCTGTTGTTCGTGTTCGGCATTGTGTTTTTCCTGACCACGTTTATGGATGTGATCAAATACATTACCGCGTTTACCGTGGGCCACAGCATCACCCTGATCTCCGCCACCCTCATGGGCGTCACCGCTAATTATTATTTGATTGACGCGGTGATCGCGCTCAGCGTGTGCTATATCGGGTTTGAAAATACCGGAGGCTTCCGGAAATATTTCGAAAAATCCCCAAACCTTTTGCTCGCGGTTTTTTTGTTCGGATTCATTCACGGTTTCGGGCTATCCACGCGCCTGCAACAACTCCCCCTGGGAGACGACGGTTTGATCTGGCGGATTCTTTCTTTTAATCTGGGGATCGAGTTGGGGCAGGTGGGCGCCCTTTGTATTATGGTGGCCCTGCTGTTCAAATGGCGGCGGACCCAATCGTTTCTGCAGATCAGCAACGTGTCCAACAACGGATTGATCGTGGCGGGTGTTCTGTTGTTCCTGATGCAAATGCACGGCTACCTGCACACGGTGAATCCTGACGAGTTCGGGTTCCCAGAGGACAATCATTCCCACGCCCACGAAGCCATGGCCACGCCAACCACTCCCCCAGGCAGTGAGTATGGGATACTTCCCGAAAACAAAACCTCGGATTTGCTTTCCCGGTCACACTGATTGCCCGGTTGGCCGTTCCAGATCCGCCGGACTGAGAACTCCCTATCCCCTCATTTTGGAAAGTGTTTGTTGAATTCTATGTTTCCAGCGGGTGTCTTTGACTTCCTTCAACAGCATTTTCAACACTTTCTTTTCGCTGGGGGATTTCACCGGGTTCAGGCCGTACTTTTCCGATGTGATCTGGAGCGCTTGCGCCAGGTTTATATCGTGTACTTTGTATTTATACGGACCGATGAACACCATGGACTGAGGAGGCACGTCGATCAAATCCCGTTCGCTGGAGGAGATCATATGCAGTTTGCCTCCGGCATTGAAAAAAGGGATGTGATATTTCATCGGCGGGACGTTTTCCATGTAAAACAATCCGCTGGGTAAAGTGGTCACGCAGGATTGGCGGTAAACAATCCCCGACCGTTCGTCCTGGGTCATGGTGACGCAGGACAATTCATACGGGCTTTCCGACATATCAAAATAACCGAAAATTAATGACGAGTCCGCTTCCATGCTGGTGCGGACGGACGGGTTGAGAGCGCAACCCGAAAGGATCAACACCCCGGCTAGACTTAACATTTGCCAAAATCTCATAGCTCACCTCATTAAAAGACAATGATTTGTTTAATCAGTGTAAGGGCGACAATAATTTTTCGCAATGGGGATATCCTCTTCAGAGGGGATGGGGGAAAATGGTATGATGAATCATGAATACGGCGGAAAGACGAGAGCTGAAATGCAAGATTGAGGGCGAAATCGAGGCGCAAAGGAAACTGATCGTCAGCCTGTCGGAAACCTCGAAACCCGTCGCGCCGGACAACGCCATCGGCAGGTTGTCCCGTATGGAGGCGCTCAACGACCGCGCCGTCAGCGAAGCCTCGCTCAACGTCGCCCAGACCAAGCTTTCCCGGTTGGAAACGGCGCTTGGCAAAGTAAACCAACCCGATTTCGGCATCTGCGTAGGTTGTGACAACCCCATTCCGCCCGGCCGCATTGTGCTCATGCCGGAGGCCACCCGCTGTGTCCCCTGCGCGGAGAAGAATTAAACTACATACATTTTATTCTTTTGCTTGATCTGGCGGGACTTTTTCTCTACCTTGCTGACTTAATTGAAAATTTAGGCTGGGATTCCTTCCCGGCTGGTTTGAGGAGAATGGAATGAAAGCGGAAGAGTGTACGTTATTCAGCGGCGGGGCACAGGGGGCCGAAGCGGAATTCGGCGCGGCGGCGGAGCAGATGGGCATGGAAGAAATCAATTTCACGTTCGAGGGACACCCGGTCGCCCGCCAGCGCGGTCTGCGTCACCTGACCCACGAGGAACTCCTGCATGGCGATGTCAGCCTGTCCTATGTTTCCAAACTGATGAACCGGTCCTACACCCAGGGCCCGCTCTTGAAGAAAGTTCTGCAGAGCATCTGGCACCAGATCAACAGCGCCGAGGAAGTGTTTGTCATCGGTAAGATTCAGGACGACGATACCGTCAAGGGCGGCACCGGCTGGGGCGCAGAATTCGCCAAGCTCTGCAACAAACCTCTTCACGTGTACGATCAGGACCAAAAACAATGGTTCTGGTGGAACGGGGATAAATGGGAACAAGGCAATCCCAAAATCAAGAAACGGCACATCGCGGGCACCGGCACCCGTTTCCTCAACGACGCCGGCAAACAGGCTATCGCCGATTTGTTCAAAACTTCATTTAAATAAGAGCGCGTCAGCGGCCTACTTTTTTTTGAACCAGCTTCATCCGAAACTGGGCGGTGACGTCGACTTTGTGGCTCACCTCTTTCGTCCTCGACACGTACATGAGGTCTGTGCCGGAAAATGAGCCTTCGACAAAGCCTTCCTCGATCCGGTCAATCTTGAAGTGAATATTTGAATGTTGCTGGCCGTGCACGCTCAGGTCTTGAGTCATTCTAAATATCACCACCGGGTCTATATGGTTGGGGTCCACAGTTTTGAGATCCAGGTTTTGTCCCACCAGTTGTTCCAGGGACTCCAGTTTCATTCGCCACTGAATCATAGCTCCTGGAACCAAATGCGCAGGCAAGTAAGTTAAATCCAAAAAGTGCATATTGAAAGGCATGCGTGTTACAACCAAGGTCGGGCCTTTCACTTCATAGTGTTGTCCCTCGACCTGAAACCGAACAAAGGTATCGTTATCACCGGTGCCGCACCCGAGTAATAAACTCGTTAGTAGTATTCCCGCGATCAAAATATTTTTGTTTTTCATCTTTTCTCCAGCACAAAAGATCATTTCCTTATTGTACCGAATTATTCCAACCGCCTGAAAGATTATCCTCAATCGTCTTTATCGTGGTCATCGTCGTCATCATCCTCTCCATGCTCGTGATCTCCTTTTTCATGGAGTTCCAAAATGGTGCCTGATTGAATGGCGGCTTTGTGATCGGACGGCAAGTGCGCGATCGAAGCGCCATGTTCGTAAACCAACTCGCCGCCGGTATGTCCGGCATTGATCAATGGAACCACTGCGACAAGGCTTAACACAATCATTGCCACTTTGGCTTGCTTCGAATATTTCACGGTAAAACCTCCCAGTGATACCAAGAACAGGGTGCCGGCGAGCCACGGGATCAATTCCCCGGCTTCTTCGTGCTCTTCGATCACCTTTTCGGAGATCACCTTTTCGACTTTTTCTTCGTCTTCTTCGCCGAGTTGCACAGCGACCACGGCGGACAGGCTGTACACCAAAGCCACGATACTCACCAGTGCCCAGACCTTCGGCGTCCACTGCCATTTTTTGATGGCCCACCACAATCCGATCGCCAGAAAGGGAAGCAGAGAGCCGAGCACGATGGGAAAATGTACAACGATGGGATGTAACGGTAAATCAAACATGGTATTCTCCTGTTTCTGAATTATTCTTACTTACACCTCTAGTTTTGGGCGGATGACGGAAAAACACCATCCGGACTTTGGTGGATGGGTAACCGGTTGTGAAATAAAACAGTAAGTGGAGCCATAGGCCAAATGGAGGATGCCCGAAAAACGATTTGGATGACGCTGGTGTGGTCCGGGCTCTTCGCCGTGCTGGTGGCGATGGATCTGGTCAACGATTACCAGAGCGGCAGTACCGGGAGTCATCTCATTCTGGAGGGTGTCCTCCTGGCCTTCAGTGGTGGGGTGTTTGTCATGGGAGTGCGACAGTTGACCCGCGCCAAGCAGGAAGTCACGGTGCTTAAGGGCGACCTCGATCGCGTCCGGCATGAAAAAGAACTGTGGAGGAAGGAGACGCATCAACTGGTGGCGGGACTCTCGCAGAAAATAGAAGACCAGTTTACTCAATGGAACCTGACCCCGGCGGAAAAGGAAGTCGGGTTTCTGCTCCTCAAGGGAATCAGTCTCAAAGAGATTGCGGATATACGCCAGACCCAATTGAAGACGGTGCAACAACAGTCGCAGTCCATCTACCAGAAAACCGCCTTGGCCAGCCGCTCCGAACTCGCCGCCTTTTTCCTGGAGGATCTACTGCCCCCACGTGAAAGTTAAAACCCAGATTCTTTCCTTCGGGTGGATCAAGATGACCGGTGTGGTCCGCCGGGGGCAAATTTGTAATTATTTCAAAGTCAGATTGAAGGTCCCTACAGGGACATTTTTCACCTTGCGGAAGGAGACGAGGCATCGCGCTTGTTCTTCCGGGGGGTGGTTTCGGAACAGCCGGTCTTTGTGATTGAGAGGTTCCCCGGCAAAATACATTTGAGTGGTCAACTCGGAGTGACCGCGTGAGTGGACCGTAAAATGGATGTGGGGCGGGCGGGTCCAAAACCAGCTAACCGGATAGGAACCCGGCTTGATGGTTTTAAAAACATATTCCCCCTTTTCATTGGTGGTTGCCTTTCCCCAGTACTGGAAGTTTGGGTCCAGTTTTGCGGGATTGCGGTCGCCGGGATGATTGTACCGTCCCGTGGTACACGCCTGCCAGATTTCCACCAAAGCTCCGGGAACTGGTTGGCAGGTTTCGTCCTGAACCCGGCCCTGAACCCATATGACTTCTCCTTGCGCTTTTTGGGATTGATTCTTTAGGAATGTGAGATCGTTGTCTTTGTCCAATGGAAAGTTCAAAGGATAAAACGGGCCCTCGGTTTCAGGCGGTGTCAGGGCACAACTTGCGGGTACGGATGCGGGTTTTAGAAATTCGGTAGCCACCAAAGCCCCCAACGCAAGAGCGCTTTTGACAAAGCTTCTGCGTGACGGATTGAAAACTTCATTCATGCTGATTCTCCAGGCAAATCATGGGATTGAATCTCTCCCATTATTTCATATCAGGACGCTCCCTTCAATACATCGAATTTTACTCGAATTTATAATTCCTCCGGGAGAAGCACCTCCGCAGGCCGGGCAACGCCCGGAGGAAACTTTAAAACATCAGCTGGTGAAATTAACGGATCACACGGGCAATAACGCTTCTGCTGAACTGGCCCTGCGCCGAGCAGGCGTCACGCGGGTCAGGCGGAGCAACTGAGTTGCATTTCGATGTGCGATTCCGGGGTTTCGGCGGCATACAATTCGGGATCGATACCGTACTGGCTAAAAATTTCGGGGCGGTCGTTGTACGGGTCCTGCAGGAGGATGCGCAAGCGTTCCACCTCCGAGTAATCGGCTTGCTTCAATGCTTTGTCGATGGCGCGCTCCAACAAATAATTTCTCAGAATGAACCGGGGATTGACCCGGTTCATGGTTTCTTTTCTTTCATCGAGGTCGGGGTCTTCCCGCTCAATCAATTTACGATACAGGTCCAGCCAGGAATCGGGGTCTTTGGGATTGTTGAATCCTCGGCGCAAGGTTGTCGGCACTTCCTTTGGAAAGCCGGAAAGATTGCGAAAGAACAGGGTGTAGTCCACCTGGTTTTCATAAAGGATATGGAACAGGCTTCCCACCAGGGTGGTAAACTCCGAGTCCAGAATTTCCAGTCCCAGCTTTTGGCTCATGAGCTCATTGTAAAATCGATTGAACGTCGGCTGGTATTGTTCTAATTCTTCGCTGATGACTTCCGGTGTGATCAAATGAGTCAACGTTTCACCCAGCTTGGCGAGATTCCAGTGACCGATTTCCGCCTGCCGCCCGAACGCGTAGCGGCCGTGTCCGTCGGTATGGTTGGGAGTGAACTGGGGATTGAACCGGTCCATGAATCCGAAGGGACCGTAGTCGAACGTTGCGCCGGTGAGGGTCATGTTATCGGTATTCATCACACCGTGAATAAATCCCACCGCCTGCCACTGTGCTATCAGCCGCGCGTTTTTGTGCATTACGCTTCGAAACAGCAGTTGATATTTGTTGGCTTCGTTATCGATTTCAGGGTAATGCTGTTGAATCACAAAGTCGGCCAGTTGGGTGACCGCTTCCGGGCGGTTGGTGTAGTGAAAATTTTCGAAACTGCCGAACCGGACATGGGTGTCACTCAACCGCACCAGCAGAGCGCCGGGTTGCGGCGTCTCCCGGTATACCAATTCACCGATGCCGATCATCGCGAGCGACCGCGTGGTGGGGATGCCCAGCCCATGCACCGCTTCGCCGCCCAGGTATTCCCGGATGGAGGCGCGCAGAGTGGCGCGACCGTCGAATCCGCGGGCAAACCGTGTCGGACCACAACCTTTCAGGTAGATATCCCAGGTATGCGGCGAGCCGTTTTGGATGGCCCCCAACAAGAGGCCGCGTCCGTCCCCCAGGCGCGGATTGTACATGCCAAATTGATGCCCGGAGTAGTCCATCGCCAAGGGTTGCGCTCCCGGTAGAGGGCGGTTGCCGGAAAAATATTCGACAAATTCCTGGCGCTCGAATTCCGCCGGGTCCAATCCGATCAACGCCGCCGCTTCGGGGTTGCCGTCGATGAGATAGGGGGCCGCCACCGGATCGGGCGCTTTCGCCTGATAAAAATCCGGCCCCAATTCAAAAAAAGAATGGGCCCAATCGAAGTTTTCCAATGTGTTCATACGATGCAACCCGCCATGATTATTTCCCGATAGGTATTAAGAAAATAAGATGAAGTGTCCCGCCAAAAGATTCTAATAATGGCAGGGTTTTCCGTGCCTGACTAAAGGGGTTGTGGTCGCACACTGTTGTTTTTTCGAGTGGGCGTTATGACGACCGTTCCAAGGTGTTTTTGTCGATGTGGTGAAAGAGGTCTTTCCGGCCCTTGATTTGGAGCTGGGTATTTTCCTCGTAGCTGAAGCTTTGATCATCGTGGATGGTGATTTTCAATTCGTAACGAACAGTTTTGAATTCCCTGTCCAGGAATGGATTGGAACAAATGCCGTAGGTTTCCGAACCAACGTCAGCGGCAAGTTCGAAGGACCGGGCGTCCGGTTCCACGGTGCCCCCGGCAATGACCGCTACTCCGCGCGGTACAATAAAACAACGGAGCGCCTGCTTCGCCTGCCCATCCCACAGGAAGTAACCCAAATCTTCATGAAAGGGATCGCTCTCGCCCGATGGCCAGACCGTGCGGTTGTACCGCAAGCCGTACAGCGCCTGCTGGTGATTGTTCACCGGCCCCAGGGGTTCAAACGTAAAACGCTCACGGAAAGGGGTGATTTTCGTTCCGAGGTCCTGGGATGGCGCAGTGTCGTTTCCTTTATCGCCTTCCCAGATTCCCGCCAGCGGCGCCAACGGTCCCAGATTTTTAATAATTTCATCTGTCATGAGGCACCGATCCAATTCATGGCAGAGTCTTCATGATGGTAACCGAAATGCTTCACTTGCGGTTGGACGCACCGGCTGACCAGCCGCGAAGCGATCTCGTAGAACCGGGAGTCGCTGACGAAGGCCACTTTTTTGATTTTCTTATGATGCTCGCGCACGAACCGGAGATGGGACCACAGGCCCTGGGCATTTTTATAACCTGGAAATTTTTCCGCGCAGATCATAAACCCGTCCAACGCACCGTGCGACTCGATGTAGCCGTCGGCATCACGCGCAATGGCCGCAAAATCTTCCACCGCCAAGGGTCCCAGGGGTTTTACTATCAGGACTCCTTTATCGCTTCGCAATTCCAGCTGAATCATAAACGTTACCTCGTTGCAGGAGAGAATGTTTCAACATATCCCGCCCCGGTTCCTTTGTCAACGGGGTGGAGTGTCTCCATCGGCAATTGGGTCAAATAATCAATTGACCATTGCAACAGGGTTCGATAAGTCCGTTCCATTGGTTCTCCCGGCCATCGACGGGTTCATGCGCAAAACCATGAAACGCCCCCGATGGACTCTCAATAGTGTTCTGAGCAAGAGAGCGAATTTAACCATGCACAAACTTATTTTTTGACTTTCCAAATCGAATCGACAAAATACCTTTTGGAATCAAAAAGGTGTTCCACGATCTCAAATCCGTTGTTTCGAGCCAACCGCTCGATCTCCGCCTGGGTATACTTGTACGAATGTTCCGTCTGCATTCCTTCCCACAATTTAAAATGGAACTCTCGATTCAGGGCATCGATTCGGACCGTCTGCGCCCTGGTGCTGTAAATATAACTTTCCACAGCACGGGATTTCCCATTGTAATGGCCCTGCTGACTATAATTTTCCTTGTTGAAATTCGCTCCGAGTTTTTGATTGATCCGATCCAATAGGTACAGATTAAATTTTTGGAAAACCCCTTTCGGGTCGTTGTAGGCCATGTAGAGCAGTTTGGGGTTTTTCATGAGATCAAATCCTATCATCACATAATCCCCGGCATTAAGGGAATGCCAGAGCCCACTCAAAAAACGCTCCGCCCCAGGGTAATCCCAATTGCCTAGGGTCGAACCTAGAAAAAGAACCAGGTTTCTTTTCGATCGATCTCCGGCAAGAGCGTCCAGCCCCTGAAAATAATCGGCGACCAATCCGGTGACCGCAAGGGAGGTGCCGCCTAACTTCGACTCCAGAGTAGCCACCAGATGTTTGATTGCGCCTTCAGAAATGTCGATGGGGGCATAATGGATTTTCATTCCGTTTTGCAAAAATTGTTCAAGCAGGACAAGGGTTTTGCGTCCGTCTCCGGCGCCCAGTTCAATCAGCTGAAAGGATTCTCGGGAAAGAATATCCAAGATGGTCTGCTTATGAGCATGAAATATTTCAAACTCGCAAACGGACGGGTGGTAATTTTCCAGTTCCGTGATTTCATTGAAGATTTCGCTTCCTCGATCATCGAATATGAGCCAGGAGGGCA
>JAUVMD010000211.1 GCA_030600405.1 Nitrospirota bacterium | reverse complement strand
TTAATTCTGGGTGCGGCGGTGGTGTTCTGGCTGACCGGATTCGATATCATTTATTCCTGCCTGGATGTGGATTCGGATCATAAAAATCAGGTCTATTCCGTTCCCCAGCGGTTCGGGGTAGACCGCGCCCTGAAAATTGCTTACGCGGCCCATGGGATCATGATATTATTCTTATTCGGAATGTTGTGGCACCCAGCTCTCAGCACGTTGTATGTATTGGGTGTGATTGGAGTCGCCGGGTTTTTGGTCTACGAACATTCCCTGGTGAAAAGCGACGACCTGTCCCAGGTCAATTTCGCCTTTTTTAATGTGAACGGCATCATCAGCATCGGTTTGATGTTCGTGGTGATTGCCGATTGCGTTTGGATTTAGTGAAAGGAGTTTTTATGAGGAAAACCATAGGAAAGAAAATCGAAATTATTAAGGAAAATCCTGTGGCCAAGGCTTTGATGGGATCACGGTACCGGATGAAGGTGAAGGTTTCCAAAAAGGTCTACCGCCGGACGGAACAGAAACGCGGAACGCGCGCCATGCTGAAAAACGAGAACGGTCCCATGAGGTCATCGGTCCCCTTCGGTGGGTTGATGGGATCGTTCTCTGCTGGGCGCAGGGCCAATATTGCTGGAGCGTAGGACGCGATTGTTAGTTTACTTTGCTCCCCTGACGGGGAGTGGCAACTGGCTTACAGTTGACGGCTTTCGATGATCCCCGTGCGCAATTTTAAGGTTTTTAAATTTGCACCGGGCCTTGCCCGGTCAGCGGTGATTCGCCGCAAAAGATTGGAAATCGGATGTTTGATTATCTGGATAGCAGACTGAAGCCGTTGGAGCAAAAGGTATTGGCGGAGGAGCGCCTGTCCTTTGAGGATGGGGTCACTCTGTTTCAATCTCCGGATCTTCTGGGGGTGGGGCATCTGGCCAATCTTCGCCGGGAGCAATTGAACGGCAACAACACCTATTTTATCCATAACCGGCACATCAACCCCACCAATATCTGCATTCACAGTTGCCAGTTCTGCGCCTTTGGGGTCAAGGCCGACGCGCCCAACGCCTACGAAAAATCACTGGATGAAATTTTTGAAGATGCGGGAGCGTACCGGGGAGGGCAGGTCAGCGAGTTTCATATTGTCGGCGGCCTGCATCCGGATTGGCCGTATCAGTTTTATCTGGATATGGTGCAGGGACTCAAGGAGCGTTTTCCCGCAGTCCATATTCAGGCGTTCACCGCGGTGGAATTGCATTACCTGGCCGAACTGGCGGGCAAGCCGTTGCGCGAAACTCTGCTGGAATTAAAAGAGGCGGGTTTAGGCTCCATTCCCGGCGGCGGCGCGGAAATCTTTGCCAGCCGATGCCGCAAGAAAATCTGTAACGACAAAATCACCGGGGAAGAATGGCTGGAGGTGCACGAAATCGCACATGAGGTGGGGCTGAAAAGCAACGCCACCATGTTGTACGGTCATTTGGAAACCATTGAAGAGCGCGTCGATCATTTGGTTCGTCTGAGAGAATTGCAGGACCGCACCGGCGGATTTGTTACTTTTATCCCGCTGTCATTTCATCCCGAGAACACACCGCTGGAGTTTTTACCCTCCACCAGCGGGCAGTTGGATTTGCGCGCGCTGGCGGTTTCGCGCTTGATGCTGGACAATTTTCCGCACGTTAAAGCCTTCTGGATTATGATCACTCCAAAAATCGCACAGTTGTCGCTTGCCATGGGTGTCGATGACATGGATGGCACGGTGGTGGAAGAGAAAATCATTCATGCCGCCGGAGCCTGCACCGACCAGATATTCCACCGGCAAACCATCGTGGATATGATCCGGGAAGCAGGCCGGACCCCTATGGAGCGGGACACTTTGTATGAAACTCCCCAACTGGTTTAAAAGCAGCAATTTTTTGGCATTCCCTCCGTAATCCCTCCACAAAGGATCAAAACAGGCCTACCTTTAATAGAGGCGGGTTGTCCTTCACCCTACCGCGTTATGGCATTCTGGTAATCCCTTATTATCTTCGCAGATCAATCCAAGAAGAGGAAATTGATGTCGATATTTCAGTTTTCTAATAAAGCTGTTTAAAGGGGCATATTTTAGATCGACGCCCTAGGATCACCTGCCTAATCTTATGGCATAATTTCAGGTCTTACTTGATTATTAAGCATTTTCCTTAGGTTTTTCAGGTATCCCAACCCTTCTCTGTTTCCGCTAAAACCCTTTATTTAAAGCGATATCCGCCGCTTGCAGGTTGAATTTTAAAAATGGCACGGGAATTGTATTAGTTAGTAGGAGGCTTATGGGATGGGTTTGGAAAGCTCAGCCCGCTGAACGGTTGAAATTTTGATTTGGGATTCCAATGAATAAAGTTGAAATACTAAAAGCTGAAAAATATGTTTTGGACGTTAAAAACGATCTCGCCCGTTTTGCCCGTGAGGGATGGGAATCGATTTCCGAGGACGATGTTCAAAGGCTCAAATGGTACGGTTTGTTCTTGAGAAAGCCCACTCCCGGGTTTTTCATGCTTCGGGTTCGCATACCGAACGGATTCGCGACCGCGAATCAGTTGCGCGTTTTATCGTTGATAGCGACTGAATTTGGGAATGGAGTGATCGATATCACCACCCGCCAGCAGTTTCAGATCCGGCATCTGCGCATTGAAGACGTTGCCGTGGTTTGTGAGGCCTTGGAATCGGTGGGCTTAACCACTCTGCAAACCGGAATCGATAATGTGCGGAACATCATGGGATGCCCCGTGGCGGGACTGCATCCAAAGGAAATCATCGATGCCTCGCCCTGGGTCCGAGCCTTGAATCGGCATATCCTGAACAATCCGGAGTTTGTGAATCTCCCAAGAAAGTTCAATGTCGCCATCACCGGATGTCCCGACAACTGCCTTCATACGGAAACTCAAGACCTGGCGTTGGTTCCTGCCGTCAAAACGATTGCGGGAAGGGAACATATCGGATTTAACATTCTGGCTGGCGGCAAACTCGGCTCCGGGGGGTACCGGATTGCCACCCCATTGAATATCTTTGTTCACCCGGAAGAAGTGGTGGAAGTGTGCGCGGAAATCATTCTGTTGTACAGGGATCATGGTTGCCGCGAATCCCGCACTCAAAACCGTCTGGCCTTTCTTTTGGATGAATGGGGAGAAGAGCGGTTTCGCGAGGAACTGGTCCTGCGACTGAAGCGTCCGCTGGAAGGCGCCGGTCAGGATAAACGGCTCAACGAAATTAAAGACCATATGGGAGTTTTCAGGCAAAAAAAATCCAAGATGAATTTTGTCGGATTGAAAGTGATCGTCGGAAGGATTCAGGCCGAAGAGTTGTTTCAGGTGGCAGAGCTCGCCCATCAATATGGTAATGGAGAAATCCGGATTTCTCCTCACCAGGCGTTGATTATCCCCAATGTGACGGACAAGGGACTGGGAGACTTTCTAGAAGAACCCGCGCTGAAAAATTTATTATATGCTCCCTCGGCGATACAAAAAAATCTGGTCAGTTGTGTGGGGAAAGATTATTGCCACCTGGCGGCCATTGAAACCAAGAGTCAGGCGGTGGAAGTTGCCCGTCAGGTGGAAGATAAACTTGATCTTGAAAAGGTGGGGCCGATTTCGATGCACTGGTCCGGTTGTCCCGCTGGATGCGGCAACCATTTGGTGGCGGATATCGGCTTCCTTGGGAAAAAGGCCAAGGTGAATGGGGATATTGTCGATGCGGTGGATATTTTTGTCGGCGGCCGGGCCGGGCCGCATCCCAAGCAGGCGGTTAAAATTCTCGAAAATGTGCCCTGCGACCGGCTCCCGCAGGTTTTGGAAAATATCATTCCCTACCATACAAGAACGAAAATGCATCCCATCCGTAAAAAGAGAGGTGCGAACAAAACTTTGAAAATGGGTAAACCAATCACGGGCGATCAAAAAGCTTTATCGCCTAAACCTTTTCTGGCTTGTATTTGAGCCAGAATTTTTCCGGAGACTTCCAAGAGGACATATGTTTGGAGAAGAAATAAACAAGATTACTGAAACAGCTGAAAATAAAATGCGCTACATGCAAGCCTCG
>JAUVMD010000323.1 GCA_030600405.1 Nitrospirota bacterium | reverse complement strand
GGATCGTTACGAGGAGTCGCTGACTCTTGATGTGGTCGAGGTGCATCCCAAACGGTTGCAGAAAGCGACGTTCCGCGCTATTGAACGGTTTCAAAGAAGCGATGAACGGGAGGAACCGTTCAGCGGCGGGTTGATTCTGGACGAACCGGCGTTAACCGTTTCGGCGGAAATTCTGGAGCACCGGGTGCCTTGTCTGGGATTCGCTCTCAAGGAAAAATTCCACGTCAATATCAACAAAGACGGTTTAACCGCAATGCATCTCGAGCCGGGAGAATGGCTGAATCATGTTAAGCAGAATATCTATGAAGGTGCATCCGATGATCTTCCGGTTCAGGTTCCGGTGGGAGTCAACGGTACGCAGGAGACGCGGGAGTATGCGCTCGGGATGTTAAAAGAAAAGCTGGTGACCATCACGCCGGGGCAGAAAATTGCTTATATCACGGATACGGTATATACGCCGGAGAACATTCCGCGTATTGTGAATTTAATCCACGAGGCAGATCTTCTATTTTGCGAATCCCCGTTTACCGCCGAAGAAGAAGACCGTGCACGGGACCGGTGCCATTTGACCACCCGTCAGGCGGGACTGCTGGCCAAGGAAGCTGGAGTCAAACAATTGAAGACCTTTCATTATTCCAGGCGCCATTCCCACCAGACGGACCGCTTGGTCCGCGAAGCGCAGGAAACCTTCCGCGGCGAATAAATTCCTTCTTTGAATATTTTTTGGCTTTAATCGAAAAGGGCGAGAATGCGGTCGCGGTAATCCTTGCCGATCATTTCCCAGTCGTAGGGTTGTACTGAATCACGCGCATTTTTGGAGAGGGTGACGGCATCGGCGTTCAGGGCCTGTACCATTTTTTCCGCCAGGTCGCCGGGATTTTTGGGTTCGGCCAGGAATCCGTTGTGACCGTCGACGATCACATCCGGCGTGCCGGCTACGCGGGTTGCCACGACGGGTTTGCCAGAGGCGAGCGATTCCAGCAGGACGACGGGTAATCCCTCCGTTTCTCCGGTGGAGTCGATGATGGACGGGACGACTACCAGATCGGCCACCTGAAAATAGTTTCGTACAGCTTCCTTGCCCTGTTGTCCGGCAAAGGTGATTCGTGTTTCCAGTTCCAATCGTTGAGTTTTGCTCTTGAGCGCTCTTTCCAACAAACCGGTTCCAACGATAACCAGGTGGCAGTCGGGCTGATCTTGTGCGATGGAGTGAAAGGCTTGAAGCAGGTGGGTGACGCCTTTTTTTTCGTTCAGTTTTCCGACATATAGAATAATTTTTCCGGCAGGCAGTCCTAACTCATTGCGAAGCGAGACCGGGTCTGATTGGTTTTCATAATAATAGGTATCGATTCCCATCGGTAAAATTTGGCAAGCGACTTTGTGCCGGACCAGTTGTTCCAGCATCTGCTGGTTGTAGGAACTGACGCAATAAATAAGGTCGGACCGGCGGACCATCCGCCGCGCAAGATATTGGCCCAAAGGCAGGCGCCGCAATGCGAACAATCCCGCGGCATGTATGGTCAACACCTGTTTGCAGTGCAGTTGAGGGGGAAGGGACGCGATGAAGCCTTGCGGAATCATCCAATGGCTGTTGACAATATCGATATTAAATTTGCGGATGGTTCGGTGCAGAGCCCTCCATTGGCAGAATAAAAAGGAAGGCACCTGCAGGTACGTCCAAGGATTGGATTTCAGGCTGGCCATCATGCCGGTGCCATAAGCCAGATTCTGTTTCGTTTCCGGATAAAAATAGGGGAACCGGATGACCTGAATCCCTTCCAGATTTTCGGACAGGGCCGCGCCGGAGGTGTGCGGTGCCAAAGCATACACCTCGAAGTATCTTCGCAGTTCCGACCCCAGTTCGAAGACGAATCGTGGGATTCCGGTGTCGTCTTCCCAGCGGGGAAAGGTGGATGCAAATAATAGAAGTTTCTTTTTCATTTCTGAGGAGTGGGGGAAGGGGACCCTGGGTTTTTCAATTGAAAAAGCATGATGCAACTGCCGGACATAAGCTGGCCCAGCCGTCCCAAACGCTGGATGATGAGTCGTTCCCCCCGGATAAATTTTTTAAGAAAATCAAAAGAGTTGTCCCATTTAAAGCGGCCATACACGAATATGGAAAAGAGACGGAACAGTGAAAAGGTCAAGGCGTGTCGCGAGTGGATATTAAAATGAAAGGGCCGGAGCGCCTTGATGGTGTCGCTGTAATAAAACGACTGAACGTGCTGGACGCCTTGGTAGATCGGTCGATTCAGCATCTTGCGAATCCATCGGTTTTCTTTAAACCATTCGAGAGTTTCGTCCAGCAGATTATATTTGTTGGGATGGGTGATCAGGAGATAGCCACCGTCCTTGAGGATTCGGCGAATTTCCCCGAATATCCGTTCGGGTTCCAGGATATGTTCGATAACCTCGGTTATCGCCACGCAATCGAATGAATTGTCTTTAAAGGGCAGTTGTTCTCCGATGCCGAGAACGTATTTCCCCGGTTTCATAAACCCTGCTGTGGTGACATCCAATCCAACCGTTGAATAATCGCTCAATTTATCCACGAGGATACCCTTGAAACATCCCAGATCAAGAATGCGCGAAGATGAATCATGGATCACGCCCGTAATCAATTCCCGGTAGAAGTCCGTGGCGACGGATTCATAAGGAGTTTCATAATCCACCTGATCGGATTTCAGGCTTTCCTGGTAGAGGGCAATGTTGGTTTTCACGAGGTCCGGTTTAGGATTTGATTG
>JAUVMD010000339.1 GCA_030600405.1 Nitrospirota bacterium | reverse complement strand
GGGAAGATAATATTAAAAAAGGGTCCGGAGGAGATGCCGGATTCAACCCATGACACTCTCCTAAACGCCCGGATTATAGAGTTAAAAGAAATTGAAGGATTTGAGGGGCAGGGTTCTCTTATGATGGTTGTTGAAAAATGTTCCACGTGAAACATTTTAAACACAACCCAAGGAATTAATTTTTTCAGTCTTCCTAAAAAATAAATTTAAATTTTTCAATGAGTTATAAGTTGTTCCACGTGGAACCCTAATACTCGAGAAGGAAATAGATTGTTTAGGTGGAAATCTTGTGTTAATTTTGGCTGGCGTGCAACTTATGAGGGATTTTAATGCCTAAGATCATCTGTGTTGCCAATCAGAAAGGAGGGGTCGGTAAAACCACCACGGCCATTAACCTTTCGTCCTGCATCGCCCTCACCGGAAAGAAAGTCCTCTTAATTGATCTTGACCCACAAAGCAACGCCACCACGGGTTTGGGACTCTATTTAAATGATTCCCAGATGGGAATTTACGATCTTATTGAAGGTGGGGCCGAGATTGATCAGGTCACTTATCCTACGGCTATTGATACCCTGTTTGTCATACCATCTACTGTAGATCTGGCGGGGGCGGAAGTGGAGCTGGTCAACCAGGAGCACAGGGAGTCAATGCTCAAAACAGCCTTGAGTAAGCTGGATTCTCAGTATGAGTTTGTGGTCATTGATTGCCCCCCTTCCCTTGGCCTGCTCACATTAAACGCATTGACAGCCTGCAATTCGGTTTTGATTCCTACGCAATGTGAATATTACTCCATGCAGGGTTTAGGCCGCTTTATACAAACCATAAAAATGCTTAAACTTTCCCTCAATCCGGAACTGAGAATCGAGGGGATCCTCTTGACTATGTATGATGGAAGAACTTCTTTGGCACACCAGGTTCGGGAGCAACTCCAGAAATATTTCAGAAAGTCACTTTTAGGAACCATCATCCCGAGGAATATTCGCTTGAGTGAGGCCCCCCAGTCACGGAAAGCCCATTGTGCTGTATGATAACAACTCCAAAGGGGCCGATGCCTATATTGAGTTGGCCCGGGAAATTATCGCGCGTAGCAAAAAAACCGCGGAAACATCAACCTTGGAAACCAGTGAGACGATCCCGTGAATAGAAAAGCCTTAGGCAAAGGTATCAATGCCCTCATCCCGAATTTTGAAACGGAAATACCCGCAGACGCCGCCAAGGCAGGTATGGTGGAATTATTGGTCGATGAGATATCTCCGGGTGAAACCCAGCCTAGAAAAGACTTTAATGATGAAAAACTGAAAGATCTGGAAAACTCGATCCGGGAGAATGGACTGATTCAACCCATTGTCGTTCAGATTCGGGGAGCAGGATACGAAATTATTTGTGGGGAACGTCGCTGGCGCGCCAGTAGAAAAGCCGGCCTTAAAAAAATTCCCGCCATTATTCGTGAGGCCAGCAATACAGAATCCCTGCAAATAGCCTTGATCGAAAACATTCACCGCCAGGACCTGAATCCGATCGAAGAAGCCGAAGCCTATAAACGCTTGTCTCATGAATTCGGCCTGACGCAAGAAGTCATTGCCAAGCAGGTGGGGAAAAACCGGGCGACGGTAGCCAACTATCTCCGTCTTCTCAGGCTATCCAAGGGTTTTAAGGACGACCTGATCACCGGACGGTTGACCATGGGCCACGCCCGCGCCATGCTGGCATTGGAAACAGAGAAGGAGATGGAGGAAGTTCGCCGGGAAGTTCTCAGACAGAATTTGAACGTGCGTCAGGTCGAGTTCTACATCCAGACCAAAAAGCGCCCAGCGGGAGCGAAGCCTAAGGAAAGGGTAGTCCATAAGGACATATTTATTAAAGACCTGGAAAAGGAGTTTCAACGTCATCTGGGCACTAAAGTGGAGATTACTCCAGGGAAAAAAGGCGGCAAACTTGTCGTTTTTTATTATTCTATTGATGACTTGAACCGAATTCGTGATATGATGGTAACCTAACTTTAAGTTTCTTAAAGCCTTATTTCTTCCAACCCATAAAGCTCTTCAAGGGGAGAAGATATGACCACAGAAAATAACATTGAGAACATTAAAGACATAAAAGACATTAAAGCCTATTTAGGCGAAGACACGGTTTTTAGTGGGACGTTAAGTTTTAACGGCGTTGTCCGTATTGATGGCAAGATGGACGGTGAGGTCAATACCGATGACACTTTAATTGTCGGAGAAAAAGGAATCCTTGAGGCGGACATCAACGCGGGAACGGTCATCTGCCGAGGAAAAATCAAAGGAACGATCAGGGCATCCAAGCGAATCGAAATTCACGCCAACAGCGAAGTCGTGGGCAACATTTCCGCTCCTGCACTTCTGGTTGAAAACGGTGCGATCTTTGACGGCAATTGCGACATGACCGGAAACGAAGGCAAGATCATCAATCTGGTCCAAAACGAAGAATCAGAATCGGCCACCTCAGTTTAAATTCATCTATCAGAATCAGAACACCTGAAAAGACCGGTAATAGGTTCTATTGACCGGTCTTTTTTTATCCCTTCCCCATGGTACGCTCCCCCCAAACCTT
>JAUVMD010000143.1 GCA_030600405.1 Nitrospirota bacterium | reverse complement strand
TAGCGCATGCGGAGAACGAGGAGGTGAGGCGCATCACCAAGGCCATGCACATTCCTCACCAGATTTTCAAGGAATCCAAAAAGAAATTTTTAGAGCAGTTAAAGTCATCGTGAGGCTTGGGATCTAACGCGACCACCGGAAGGTTGTGGTTCCAGTCATGGGCGAGGCATGAACCCGCAGAAAGATAAAAAATTTATCGGCATCCTGTTCGAGTGTTGCAACGTGTACCGCCGAATTTTTATCAATAAAGACGGCAACGCCTACGAGGGCCGGTGCCCCCTCTGTTACGGCAAAGTTAAAGTTACGATCGGGTCACATGGCACTGATCAGCGTTTCTTTAATGCCCGTTGACCTTTTCTGAAGTCATTTCTAAATGAAAATCGTATTGCAGAGAGTGCTTCGCTCTTCCGTTTCCGTGGATGATGAGGTGGTCGGTGAGATCGGCAAGGGGTTAATGATCCTGTTCGGCGCGGAAAAGGGGGATAGCGATGAAGCCGTGAATGCTCTTGCCGACAAGGTGCTCAACCTGAGAATCTTCGCCGATGACCAAGGGAAGATGAACCGTTCCTGCCTCGATGTGGAGGGTGAAATTCTCGTGGTGTCCCAGTTCACGCTGGCAGGCGATTGCTCCCGTGGGCGGCGGCCAGGGTTCGACAACGCCGCCGCTCCCGAAGAAGCGGAGTGGTTGTACCAAAATTTTATAAAAAAACTCGTTGAGTCAAAGCTGAAAATTCAGGAAGGACGGTTCGGCGCCCACATGCAGGTCGACCTCGTCAACGACGGCCCCGTCACTTTTATTCTGGAACGGTGACCGCAGTGTCTCAACCTGCCATGGATTGACGGGACCAGGTCAATCGGCGCACTTCTTCTTTTTTAAATTTATACTTTCTCGCCAGGATGGAAATATTCTTACTGCAATGCGCCGCCATTACCACATTGCGTCTTTTCCGGTACAATGATTCCGCCAGCGCCATATACACTATCGCTTTTTCTCCCGCTTTCAAATGATCGCTCAACCGGCCCAGGTGATAATAATTGTCCGGTCCATCCGGGTCCAGTCCGATAGCTGCTTCGTAGGCGTCGATGGCTTGGTCGTAGTGTTGGGTGATGTCCCACAACTCACCGAGGGCCTGCTGAATCTGTAAATTGGAAGGCGCCAATCGCGCTGATTCTTTGTAATAACTGATGGCGAGCAGGTATCGGTTGCGCTTGTGATAGGTCCAGCCCAGCCCCGCCAGAATTTCCGGATCGTCGGGATGCGCCTGTTGCGCAATGCGGAAATGATTTAACGCTTCATCACTCTTCCCTTGTTGCGTCAAAGCCACACCCAGGTTGAAGTGCGCCGAACCGTGTCCGGGGTCGAGGGTCAACGCGAGCCGATATTCGGCCTGCGCCTGCTCCACTTGCCCCGTTTTTTCCAAAACGACTCCCAGGTTGTTATGCGATCCTGCCGAGTCCGAATTTTTTTTCAGTGCTTGCTGAAGTTGTTCGATCGCCAACGGGTACAATCCCAGATGCCGGTAAGCCGCCGCCAGATTGTTGTGGATTTTTACCGTGCCCCGTCCGGTGTCGACAAACGGTTTCAGCAGATCGACCGCGTCGCGGTACCGTTTCTGGCCGATGTGCACCGCGCTTAAGGTGGAGAGGGTTGCCCGGTCACGGGGTTTCATCTCCAGTGCCTTGAGGAGCCAGGGCTCCGCCTCGGTATATTCCTTGAGTTCGTACAACGCCCAGCCGAGGTCGCGGTGGGCCAGCGCATGCTTTTTGCTGAGGCGCACCGCGTCTTTCAGATGGCTCACCCCTTGTTCATATCGGCCAAGCGTCAGATGGGCGTGCCCCAGCTGGTAATGAATCTCCGTGTTGTTGGGGTCGAAGGCGATCCGTTCCTGGTATTGCTCGATCCGCTTTTCGATCTGTTGGGGTTCCGGCGCACAAGCGCTTCCCCACAACACACATAGAGCGATGAAATAGGTAAGGCATCTCATACTCAAATTGTCGCAGGAAACCGCTCCCGGCTCAAGCCTAACTGAAGCTTACCGAAGGAAAGAATCTGTGTTTTAAATTACCTGCGGAGGCACTCCGCTAAAACGGGATGGAAGAGAGGGCCAGTTGCATGAGTTTGGAGGGGAACAGGCCGATGGTGAGGATGGCGACGGAACTGACGGCGACGATGGCGGTCATGCCGCGGCTGGTCTGGATCATTTCCTCAGATTCGCCTTCCTGGAAGTACATCATGGCGATGACACGCAGGTAAAAGTACACGGCGATCATGCTGGCGACCACGGCCAGGATGGAAATCAGCACATAGCCCTGTTTGATGGCGGCGATGAACAGATATAACTTTCCAAAGAACCCGGCGGTCGGCGGGAATCCGGCGAGGGACAGCATAAACAGGCTCATCGCCGCGGCCAGATACGGTTTGCGTTTGGCCAGTCCCTTGAAGCGGTTGATGGAGTTCGCCTGCTCGCCTTCGCCTTCCAGCATGAACACGATGGCGAACGCGCCGATGTTCATGAACAGGTACACGCCCAGATAGAACAGGATGCTCGCCACGCCGTCCTGACTGTTGGCGACGATGCCGATCAACAGGTAACCCGCGTGCGCCACGCCGGAATACGCCAGCATGCGTTTGACGTCATTCTGAAAAATGGCCGCCGTGTTGCCGACCAGCATGGTGATGACCGAGACGCCGAACAGGAAGGGCATCCAGATTTCCTCCAAACTGGGCAGGGCGGTGAAAAAGATGCGGGCGATCAGCGAAAACCCGGCGGCCTTGGTCGCCACCGACATGAAGCCGGTGATCGGCGTCGGCGCGCCCTGATAGACGTCGGGCGTCCACGCATGAAACGGCACCAGCGATACCTTGAACGCGAGGCCGCAAAACGTCAATCCCATTCCGATATAAAGCAGTTTGTTGAGGCTGTAGGGATTGGTCTCCAGCAGACGGCCAATTTCCCGGATTTCGGTGGTGCCGGTGCCCGCGTACATCAACGCCATGCCGTAGACCAGGATGGCCGAAGCGAATGCGCCCATCAACAGATATTTAACGGTGGACTCCTGCGACGCCAGCGTTTCCCAGTCCAGGTGTTGGTCATCGCCCGGCTGTTCGGTGCCCTTGCCGTGCTTGGCGGAAAAACCGCACAGGATATATAAGGAAATGGAAAAGATTTCCAGCGAGATGAACGCGGTGATCAGGTTGCCGGACTTGGCCAGGAACATCATGCCGACCACAGTCATCAACACCAGGCAGAAATATTCGGATTTGTTTTCGTTGTTGGGTTTGGGATAACGCACCGCCGCCATGACAGCGAACAGGGACATCAAAAGGAAGATGATGTTGAAGCTTTGCGAAAACTTGTCGAACAACAGCGACCCACTGAACATCGATGGGCTGGTACCGTCGCTGATGGAAGGTGCCAAGCCCCATAAGTAAAAGGTATAGACTAAAGCGGTCAGGATGCCAACGGCCGAGGCCTTCGACAAATACGAATTATTATTGAAGGTCTTGAGCAGTCCCATCAACAAAACGGTGAAGGCGGTGACCACTAGAATCAGCTCCGGCGCGATGGCCTGCCAGTTCATGTCTTCAAAATTGATGGAAGCGGTCAATTGGGAAATCCTTGGATTTTAGAGTGCTGGCAGACCCGGCGAGTCTTCCGTCCGGGCAAGGCCCGGTCCAAATTTTGCAGGGGCGGTAGTGTGTCCATCAGGAGTTCCTTTCGCCCACCGAGATTTTAAAAATACCAGAAGTCCACCGATTCGGTGTAGAGGGCTTTTTAAAACATTTCCCGGTCTTTTTCAAGGAAATGTTAGGGATCGGCGGAACCCCCTGATCCGGTACACGCTTTACATTCAGGTATTAAGGAAAATAGATAAGGAAATCATTGCCGCCAGGCTCTTGAACCGAAACACCTTACCGCCATGGGCCGCAGTCTGTTTATCCCGGATTTTATTTTCCTAAAATATCTGACACGGCATCGGTCACGCCTTTGGCCGCTCCTTCGACCACGTCTTTGGTGCCTTCGACCGCTTTTCCCGCGACCTCACCCACTTTATCTAAATTAAGCGGTGCCACCGCTTTAAGAATGGCCTTATTCAAAGCGCCAATAAGGGATTGGACCACCTCACCGGGAGTTGCGCCATTTTCTTTTTTGCCGATGTCCTTCAAGTGGATATCGGGAAGCGGCAAGTCCAATGGCTACACGTTTCATGGAGGCACTCCTCACAAAAGGGGTGAAATATAAAATAAAATATTACCCGGCTTGAGGCTCCGGAAAGACCTGGCCTGCTTCCAGCACCACCCACCGTTCCGAAGTGTCGCCCAGGACCAGATCGAGATTGTCGTTGAGGCGGACGAGATTCATCACTTCAGCGGGCAGACGAACGCGGATGGGGTCTTCCTGTTGGCAGCCCTGAAGATAAATATAATCTCCGTCGATTTTGATCACCGAAAAAACATCATTAATGGTTTCTATGATGCGGGGTGGTTCCTCTAAAACGCGGCCGGTTTCGTCGTCCAGAAAATGGCTGAGTTGCAGGCAACGGTCCTGGGCGCCGTTCAACGCCTGCACCGTTTTCTGAAAATCGATTTCAGCCAGGCCGTGGTGGATATCTTTCTTTTCCAGCCAGTGTAGAAAAGAATAAAGGTCGAATAAAATTTCGTTCGTTTCGGTTTTGGTGGACACGGAGTTGAACGGTAGAAATCCCACCACAAACCGGCTCAGGTGCATCGGCCGAAGGCTTTCCGGTCCTGCCGTAACGGTGCGGTTGCCCAATTCTCCGGAATGTTCGATACCTGATTCGATCAGACAATTGTGAAACAAAGCCAGGCTTTTGCCCAGTTCCCCGGCAGGC
>JAUVMD010000122.1 GCA_030600405.1 Nitrospirota bacterium | reverse complement strand
TTTTTCTTTGGATTTATCCGCCGTGCGAGCCCCTTCTTGTATCGCTTGACTCCAAATATCGTCCAGAGCCTTTTCTTCCAGGGAATCCTGAGGAGTTTCATCTTCAACAATAATTTCAATTGGTTCGGGGCCATCTGAAATGGGCTTCAGTTCCAATTCCTCAAGGGTTTCCTGGCCTTTATCCAGTGAGGAGGGGGCCCGCTTTTTGGATTGGAGAGGCTGTTTTTCGGAGCCAGAAAGCTCTTGATCCTCATCCTTTTGGGGTGGTAGTATTGGTTCGGTAGAGTGGTCTTCCGGTAAATCAGAATTCCAGGATTTTACTGAGGTACCCCCTTGTCTTCCTGGGGGGTCGGGTTTTTCGATGTCCGGACTAAATAGAAAAATATTAAGACATTTTCCACACTGGACGTCGATACCAGCCCCACCAGGACCGGGAAGATCGATCCTGTAGGTAGAATGACATTTAGGGCAGGTGATTTTCATAATGCCAACTTTATTAACGATTTATAGGAAGTCATTATAGTAATTCTGAGGGGAAAATCAATGATTTCCCGAGATTTTGCTAAAAAGCGGTTTGACAATTAATCGGGACCCCCGTATACTCGTCCGAATTTGGTTTTTGCGTCCGCCAAAGCCACAAAGCCATTACAAAATAAGGGTTTTAAGAAACTAGCGGGTAAGTTTAAATTTTTCCAATATTTACATAGAAAACTTCCGATGTAAATATTGTTACACAATTGTAGCATTGTCTTGATTCAGCTTTAACGCACTTCTCGTATCTTAAAAGTATGTAACCAACAATAGGTTAAGATGGATATTAATAGTTCTATAAAAAATTTAACTACCCTATTATCGATATTGGTGGTCTTTGGGTTTCTTGGAGGGGTCTCTGGGAGTATCAATTATCTCAATGGGATCCCTACGTTTTACTCATCGGCAATTACCTCGCTGGACCAAAGGCACTTTTTGAAAATTAACCGGGAACAGGAATACCAAAATTCCCATGTCACCCTCCGTGAAGAACAGAGAATCAAAAACAAGATTTTCGATGTTATTTCCTCTTATTCTACCGGGTTGGACGGGGCTTCCCTGAGCATGATTCCTCATTGGATTTATGAAGAAAGCCAGAAATACGATACTGATCCCTTCCTGTTGACCGCCCTCATTGTTACGGAAAGTTCGTTCAACAACTGGGCCAAGTCCCGTCAGGGTGCCTTGGGGTTGATGCAAATCCGTCCACGAACGGGACATGCCATGGCCACCGAAGTCAACCTGCCGTGGGAGGGAAAACCGACTCTTTTCAAGCCGGAGTCCAATATTGCCTTGGGGACCTACTACCTCAACAAACTTCAGAATCGTTTTAACGATTTGAAGCTGGCGTTGGAAGCTTATAATCATGGTCCCACCAAGTTGGAGCGTTACATTCAGCAAGGCAAGCGGCTCCCGGTAGACTACTCCAATAAAGTTCTCAAAATCTACGATTTGATCCGCTCGAGCAACGCTTGAAAAAGTTTTTCCTGCCGGTACTTTTATTTCCCCTGGATTCTTCTCGGATTGTAAAGTTTTTGTTTGTTTCCAGCGAAAATGTATAATAGGTTTCAATACAATATCTTGGTTTATAAGAAATAAAGATTGTGGTGCCTGCAAACGGAATGTCGCGGCGAGGTTTATTTCAGATGAAGTGGTTATGGATTTTGGTCCTGATTGGGATGAATGTCGGTTGTTATACTCAGAAAATCGAAAAGGCCTTCGATGGAGATTTTGCTACGGCAGACAGCAACAGGATGATCAATAATTACTGCCGAAGCTGTCATATCCACCGGGATTTTGGCCCGGTAGGCCACATTGAAGAGAAGTCCCTGCTATACAAGCGAAAAGTGTTCCGGTATGCGACAGAGTGTCGTACCTGTCATTACCTTGAAAAACAGTTTTCCCTCAATGATTTTACCCGGAAAACACGAAGGCCTGAGGAGGCCAACCAGGGGAAATTTAAGGAATTTGAATTGGATATCCTGAGGGCTCAGAAAGCCAAGTAAAACTAGAGGAACAACTTCCGGGAAGAAAAAAACGCCCAAAGGTTATACGGCCTTTGGGCGTTTTTACGTTTAAAGGATCTAAATTTTTTAGAAAGTTTGTGTCGATCTACAAAGTACTTTTGAGGGTTGGAGCGGGTTTAAACCCAACAGTTTTACTCGCCTTGATTTTAATTTCTTCTCCAGTTTGTGGATTTCGGCCGAGTCTGGCTTTCCGGGAACGTACAGTGAAGGTTCCAAATCCCGGATAGGCGAAACGTTTTTCCCTCTTGATAGACTTCCCGATCACATCGAATGTTGCATCCAAAACGTCACTCGTCAAACGTTTACTTAAAGCAGAATCCTTTACGCTTTTTGCTACGGCACCGATCAGCTCATTTTTTGTCAAGGGTATGCCTCCTTTCGAGGATGGTAGAGGTGGGTAGGGTCTGTAAGCGAATTCAATTATAAAAAATTACAAGTAAAAGTCAAACAAAAAATGTGACGACGACTCTCTTTTTCCTTAGTGTTGAAGGGGGATAAAGGGGTATGCCTGTTTTTGAACTTTGCAATTTGTGTTAAGATAACCCGCATGTTTCCAAAGCGTTTGCAAAGGAATGAATTTTTAAAAGAGTGATCCACTCAACTGTGGAGAACTTTTTCCAACGTTAAGAAAAAATTTTGCTTTTGATGGCCAAATCTTCGATTGCAAAAGTAATTTGAATTTAGGAGAAAAAAATTGCCGGTTTTGAATATTGCTAGACTCGGCCATCCGATATTGCGGGAAATAGCCAAGCCGGTGGACCTGAAAGCATTAACCGAACCCGGTCACAATGAACTGCAGCGGTTGATCGACGACATGATCGATACCATGAGGGAAGAGGGCGGGGTCGGCATCGCCGCACCGCAGGTGGCCCGCTCGTTACAAATTATAATTGTCGAATACCAGCAGAATGAGCGTTACCCCTCACAGGAGGATATTCCCTTGACCGTTTACGTGAACCCGGTGATCACCCATACCAGCAAAGAAACTACCTCGTTTTGGGAAGGATGTCTGAGTTTGAAAGACTTGCGCGGACTGGTTACCCGGCCCAGAGAGGTGACGGTGAAAGCCTTCTCGCGGGAAGGCAAAAAAATGGTGGTGGAGGCCAAGGGGTTTTTGGCGGTGGTGCTGCAGCATGAGATCGATCATTTGCTGGGTAAGGTGTTTCTCGACCGGATGACGGATCTCACGCAACTGGCCTGGGCAGAGGAATGGGAAACCTATTGGACCGAGAAGGAACCCACTCAAAGCCCGGAGGCGATTTAAGCTCATGGGCATGGATCGAAAACTTTTGGAAGAGGATATCCTCCGTCTGTACCGGGAGCCTATTGTCGGAGCAAATTACAACAACACCTATGGTGAGGAGAACCTGGTCAACCTCGTCAACAAATACCGGAGTCTCATCCCGGAGGAAATGGAATTCATGCGGGAGTTGGTGGCGGGCTATACGCAATCCCCGGATCTTGCCTCCAGCTATGTCTCCGTCGGCGTGCTGCATGCCCTGGGGTTCAGCCGACAAGTTGAGCAAGCCTATGCCTGGGCACAAACGCAGGAAAACAGCGGGCAGGTCACCAGCCATTTCGATATCGGAAAATCCCTGGCGGATCATTTCATCAGCGGTTGACCGCTCATCCCCTGGCTTAAACCGAAGTCGGGGGGATTTTGGAATCACTGGGTTCCACGGGGCAGACGGAGCTTACGCATTCGCCCTGCTTGAACCCGGAGTTTATGAACAGTAAAAACCCTCCCCACAACACTCCCGGAACAATGAATAGGCCCGCCATCCACATGCCCGTTTGATGGGTGGTCAATTCCAGGGTATCCACTGCGAACCCGGTCGACCAGTTGCTGAGTCCCATCACCAGAGTCAACAGCGCCATTTCGGTACTGAACACCCGTCCCAGAAACCGGCTGTCGGCCTCCAGATGGATCAGGGCGGAACTGAATACCCAGATGATGGAGCCGAAAAACGTGGCCAACGCGATACTCAGGGAGGCTGACCATAAACTATGCGATTGGGCAAAAAGAAAATAGGACAGGGAACCTAGAAAGAACGCGAACAGAATGGATAGCTGAAGCACCCGTGTGGAATCGCCGAAAAATTTCTTTACGAGGATGGGTCCCAGGGCGGCGCCCAGTCCTCTCGCGGAATACATAGCGCCGATGGCCATCGAAATGGCGGAGGCGGAGGCAAACATTTTATTGGCATAGAGCGGGATGAGAGTCATTACCCCACCAGCGACCGCAAGTCCGGATTTCATCAGAGCCAGGACGAAAATCATCGGTTGCGACATAAGATAGCGCATGCCGTCCACCAGCATTTTGAATCCTGAGGCATCCGGGCGTTCGGCCTTTTCTTTTTCCATCGCTTCCTTGGGATACTGGATGCGGGCGATGAACCAGGCAGAGAGGAGAAAGGTAAACGCATCGATGACAAAGGCGGCTTTGATACCGAACAAGCTCACCAGTACGCCGCCCAACGCCGCGCCGACGGCCAGCATCACCGACCAGGTGGAACCGCTGAGGGCGTTGGCGGTGACCAGGTCCTCACGCGGGGTGAGGGAAGGGATGATGGCGCTCCGGGCGGGTTCAAAAAATCCGGCCAGCGCGATCTCCACCACCGCCAGGGTGTACAGGAGCCATAGATCACCAGCATCTTCCACCAGCAGAAATCCAAGCACCACCACGAAGCGAAGCACATCGCTGGTGATCATGATGACTTTCCGGTCCATCCGGTCGATCAACACCCCGGCCAACGGGCTGACGAAAAAAATGGGCAGGAGTTTGGCCATCATGGCCGAGGCCATGGCGGTGCCGGTACCGCTGAGTTTGAGGACGAGCATGTAAATGGCGATACTGTTCAGCCAGTCACCCAGTTCGGAGACCACCTGTCCGTACCAGAGATTTCGGAAGGGGCGATTGGTTTTCAGCAGGCGGACATAGCCGATGGAGCGTTTGGAATTCATATAGTGAAATGAAAACAGGATGGGTTGAACAGGGGCACAAGGGAAGGTTGGTAACCAAACCTGGAGCCAACTCAACTGGTTTGGATTATCGCGATTCCGACCGCGCCTTCAGCAGTTCCATGAGGAATCCGCATATCGCATCAGCGGGAACCGTCTTGGTGTTGAATATTATATCAAAGTGGGACGGTTCTTCCTGATCTCTTTTGAAATACTGTTGAATAAATTCCCTGCGTTCCACATCGATCGTTCGGATAAGGGTCTCGGCCTTCTTTTCGGTGAGGTTCTTCAG
>JAUVMD010000213.1 GCA_030600405.1 Nitrospirota bacterium | reverse complement strand
GTATGAAGGGAAAGGTTCTCTGCTGTCCAAGTTGAAGGAAGAAGGCCTGGCGCTGGGTTTGTCCGCCGGGGGCGGGGACAGCCATCCTAATATTTCCTCATTCGATATTAATATCAGCCTTACTGAAAAAGGTGAGGCCGAGTATCAACGAATTATGGAACTTGTGTTTGCTTATATCGAGATGCTCCGGAAATCGGATTTCAAAGAGTATACCTTCAAGGAAATTCAGGCCATGGCGCAGACTGATTTTGATTGGAAAAGCCCGCGGGAAGGCATGGGATTTGTGGCCGGGCGTGCGGCTCAAATGCAGAGATACAAACTGGAAGATATTGATACCCTTCCTTATCTGTTCAAAAAATACGAGCCTGAAACCTACCGGGCTATTCTGGAGACCCTGGAGCCGGAAAATATGCTGGTCAGCTTAATGAGCCAGAAGGTTAAAGTCAACAAGGTGGAAAAATATTTCGGTACCGAATATGCCTTCCAGGAGGTGGAAGGGAAATCCTTTCAACGGTTGGTGCATCCACCCCAAGTCGATGGGATGACCTATCCGGGGGAAAATGATTTCATTCCCTACAATTTAGCGTTGATCGACAACAAGCCCATTACCGTACGCGATGATGAAAAGGCCAAAGTCTGGTTCAAGTTTGATGATCGTTTCAAAAAACCCAAGGTTTTTATCCGGTTGTTGATTGAGACGCCTCTCGTGTATGACACGGTGGATCATTTGGCTCAATCCAAATTGTATGAGGTGGCTCTGCAAGAGGGTTTGAATGAAATCACCTATCCCATATCACTGGCCGGTCTTTCTTACAATCTGGGAATTGAAAAACGCGGGATGACATTGGCGGTGGGCGGTTATTCGGAACGGACGACAGATCTTCTCCAACTGGTTGCCAAAAATCTAAAGCAGATTCGTATTGATGAAGAAAAATTTCAAAATCTCAAGGAGGCCATCATTCGAAGTATGGAGAACCGTAAGCTGGGACAATCTTATTCGAGAGCAGGTTATTACAACCGGCAGTTTTGGATCGTCAAGCAATACACGGAAGATCAGCTGACCGCCGCACTCAAGACGGTGACTCTGAACGATATCAAGGATTACGCCGCGAAACTTTATCAGAAAGTTTTTATCCGCGGTGTGATCCACGGGAATTGGAACGCCGAGCAGGCGCGTAAGAGTCTTGATATGGTTTTGGAAGAAATCAACAGCCAGCCGTTACCAGAAAAGGAGAGATACCAGGAAGTGGTTGCGGTGCTCGATCCGGGTGAAAAGATACGGTTTTCCCGGCAAATCGCCGACAATAATAACTCCATCTATTATACGTTACAGGTGGGGGAGCGCAATTTTAGGGAGCAGGCCCGGGGCTCCATGGTGGCTTCTATTGTCGAAAGCGATTTTTATACCCAGATGCGCACCAATCAGCAGTTGGGATATATCGTCTGGAGTTTTCATAATCAAGTTGAGGAACGTCTCTTCTTCAAAATGATTATCCAATCTGCTGGATACGGTCCCTTTGAACTGCAGAAGCGGACCGAGGACTGGATGAAGAAATCAGGCAAACTGTTCGCGGATCTTTCTGATGAAGAATTTGAAAAACATCGCAAGAGCTTGATTGTTTCTCTGGAAAAAAAGAGCGACAGCATCGCTGAGGTGGCGGGGGATTTATATTACTTTGCCGTCGATGAAAAAGGCGATTTCGATTTTAAAAAGAAACTGGTGAGCGCTGTTAAAAACCTCACCAAAGAAGAGGTCGTCAAGGCGGGTCTGAGAATTTTTCAGGACCCCCAGGTGGCCCGGTCTGTTATGCTCATGCGTTCCCGAAACAATAAAGACAAGGTTCCGGAAGGCGTGTTGAGCGAGGTGCGGCACCTGAAAAATAAGGGGTAAATAATTATCTAAATTATATAATTATATTCTACTATCTAGAAATTAGATTAACTGCTTTAAGCCCTCCTTCCAACAGGAATGGGGGCTTTTTTACGGGCGTCAATCAGCCGTATTGAATTTCGTTTTCGAGGTTGGAAGCGACGGGATGAGGGGTTCCGGATTCCCGGACATACTGTGTCGTATTTTGAGCGTTCAATTTATTGAACAGAAAGTGGAATTCATTTTCCAGTTCTTTTCCGATTTCGGTTTTGATCCCATCCGAAAGATTCCAGAACTGGGATCGAAACGGTCCGAATCCCTTTTTTCGTGTTTTGTAAATGAACTGCTCGTCGGTCATACCGGATTTTTTCTCGTCGGCGAAGGCCTGGTGCAGGTGGGCATAGATTTCTTTTTTAAAGTCCGCGGGGAAATGCGAGCTATCATAAATCATATTTTGAAAATTGGTGGCCAGATGAATTTCCGCCGTTTCTAGTTCCGGGAATTTGTGGAACAAATCGGAGGGTAGGGTGGAGGCTCCATGCTGGACCGCACCGGCCAGATGATACTGCTCCCGTGAGATGCGGGACAGGTTTTCCAGAGTCTCGAAATCCAGCTGCACTTCCGCCACGGTGCCGTCCGGAAGGGGAACGCCGCCATGACTGGTCCCCGTCTGGATGGAGATTTTGCTGATGCCTTTGTAGCTGGGGTTGATCTGGGTTAGATGTTCGTTGAAATTATCCATATAGGCCCGGAGTTCCGCTTCATTACTGTTCTCCTTGCCGACTTCCCCGATTTCTCCTCCTACCGAAATGGTCACGCCTTCCGGTTCCTTTTCGCGGACAAATGAGGTCAACTCCACTCCCACTTCGTAATTCAACCGTTGTTGCTCTTTGACATCTTCAAAATCGAGGGAAACCAAGGTCGAGGTATCGATATCGATGTTATAAAATCCAGCGTTGATAGCCTCGCTGATGAGCGTCTTGAGTCCATTGACCTCTTTATCCCGGTCTTCATGATATTTTTTGGCGTTGACCTGAAAATGATCGCCTTGAACGAACACTGGGCCGCGAAATTGTTCTTTGATTGCGGCTCCCAGAATGACAGCCATCAATTCATGCGGCCGTTGAAACGTGTAACCGATTTCCGATTTTGCGATTTCAAATATGAAAGCTCCACAATCAGTTGCTTTGGCCGTCCGGAAAATGGCGCGGCTCATCTCATAAGGCAATCCGCGAATGTTCAGGGCAGGGACCGTGTACCCTTTGTTTTTTCCACGGCCACGCGCCTCATAGAGGTCTTGAATCGAGGCAGGAGTGATCCCTAATTCCCGCGCTACGGATTTGATGAGGTGGCGGCAATGCCCTCGTATTTCTTTATTGGGGTTCAGAACTGAATTTTTTACCAGCGTATCCAGGGGGGCGCCACGCAATTTGTCTACATTTTCTAAATGAACGGAACCATTGGATAGGCTCACCATATTCTTGAGGTGATGAGCCAGTTCCTCTTTTCCCGAAAAAATCATCGAGGTTCTCCTTTATGAGCCGAAAAGCTTAGAATTCAAAAGGATCAAGCCATAGTTGGGTGGCAAACACCCGCAAATAATCAGGCTTTATAATTGACCGTGGGTTAAATTGACACGAAGTTATTGTCTCAAAAAGTGCGAATTGTGTTCGATTCCGTGTATAAAATGCCGCCCTCATATTTTGATAGATTATAACTCAATCCAGATCGAATGAGGATGTAAAAATTCACCAGGGACGACCTTGGGTTGAAGCCATTGAATTCAATTATTTGCCAAGTGAGGAACCACCCTTCGGAGCATTTCTGAAGGCCTTTTTTTAAGGGTTTCACCAGCTGGTAGCAGGGTGGAGGAGGTTATTACAATTAGGGCTTTTATATTGACACCCCCCATATTTTTGCTAGAATTCGCAAGCAATTGACACTGTTGGTTTTTCAGGGCGTTACCCCCCCTTCCAGCAGGGCTGAATTTACGGATTTTCCACCTGATAATAATTCAAATTGAGTTTATAGATTAGGGAGAGAGTAACCCCATGTTTAAGAGCATTTATATTCCAGTCGATAACTCCGACTACTCGAATGAGTGTGTTGAGCTGGCTTTGAAGTTTGCCAAAGTATCTGAAGGCACCACCATTTCCGCCAGTCATGTGT
>JAUVMD010000259.1 GCA_030600405.1 Nitrospirota bacterium | reverse complement strand
ATGATACGACATTGCCTTTTGATTCTCTGGGGGGGAATTTCACAATAAAAAAAGGCATTGTATCTACAGAGGATTTCGAAATAATCGGCCCTTCGATAAGGGTGCAGGTATCCGGGGAAGCTGACTTATCTGATAAGACGATAAATGCAGAAGTAGCGGCCATACCCCTGCAATTGACGGATGAGATATTGGATGGGGTTTATAAAATGGTCCCATTTATTGGGGGTAAAAAATCGAAGGGTTTGATAAAAACTTACTTTGCGGTAGAAGGCACTTTTGCAGAACCCAAGGTTCATTTTTTACCTGGAAAAACATTTTGGTTTTAACAAAAAACATTTTATAGTGATTTTTTTAAACAACGTAGCCCTTATTCGGGCGAAAGGAGAAGTTAATTATGAGATTGATGAATTGGATGCTGTTAACAGGTGTTTTAATTTTTGGACTGGCCGTATATACGCCCTCGTTTGCCCAGGGAAGTATGGAAACCAATAAAGAGGAAATTGAGCTAACGCGTGCCACTATCAAGCTCCAAAAAAAGCAGATCGTTGCCAAAAATATGCAGTTGAACTCATTTGAGAAAGATAAATTTTGGGCGGTGTATCGAGAGTACCAGGATAAAATGGATACCGTAAATGACAGGCGGGTCAAATTAATTACGGGTTATGCCGATGCCCTTAAATCCGGCGGTCTGAGCGATGAAAAAGCCTTGGACATGCTCAATGAATATCTCTCCTATGAGCGCATGAGACTGATCACCAAGCAATCTTTCGTTAAAAGGTTCCAGGCAGTTTTATCTTCCAGGAAGGTAACCCGTTTTTTTCAGCTCGAGAACAAGTTGGAGGCTATCATTAACTTTGAACTGGCCCAGAAGATTCCTTTGGTGCAATGAACAACGGGTATGCGAATCAATATTAGAACGTGATGCCTTTATAATAGGAGCCCGTCGCTACTTGTGGTATATATATTGCTCTTCTTAATTCATTGAGATTCGTTTATCAGGCTAACATTTGACGTGATGAGACCCCGCTCAAACTGACTCGGTCTCCAGCGCATTGTTAGCTTTTATTGAGGGGAGCGAATATTTTGTTTCAGCCCAGGGGGGTTCTTTTCGGCACGATTTTCGCGTTGTTACTATGCTTTCGAGCCGTTTCTGCCGAAACGGCTGAATCGGTGAAGATCGGCCTGCTTTTTGACGGGCCTTACTGGTCCAATCAAAAACTATTCGACAGCGTCCACTCGGAACTCACCAAACTATTAGATGGCGATTCCAAGATCATCTATCCCACCGAGGCGGTTTTTAATGGTCAATATAATTCGGATAAGATAAAAATATTTGCCCAAGCCCTGGCAAAGAATAAGGATCTGGATGTCGTCCTTACCATCGGTTCGATGTCGGCGATGGCCTTTGCCCAAATGAAACCCCTTCCAATTCCTGTAGTGGCCATGTCAGTGGACCTGCCCATAGAACTGGGCCTCATTGATCCGAAAACGCTGCAGCCCCGAAATCCCAACTGGATCACCTCTTTCGACCCTTCGGTGAATGATAAATTTTTTCGTTTTTTCCCCGACCTCTTTGAATCAAACAATATCCCCTTGATCTGTCCCGCCTTGGCCTGTGAACAGAACTCCCATCTCAGGAGTGCCGTAATAAAGAATCTCTCCCGGTTGAAAAAGAAAATCAAATTAGTTACGGTTACTCCGGACAATTTTTCTGAGAAAATCTCCGCTCTTGAGCAAACCTTTGTTGTTGTTTTCAAACTCCATGGGTTCAACGAAAAACAAATGGATGCTCTCTATAAGGCCTTGGCTGAGAAAAAAATCCCGTCCTACACGGCGGATGGTTCTTACGGAATTCAACGCGGAGCCCTGGTGACCCTTCAACATCTGGACCTTCTGAAGGAGGGCCGAAATTACGCTCTCAAAATTCTCGACATTTTGAACGGCCGCACCCCTGGAAAATTGGTGGTCAAAGATATTCAAAATATCAAATTACAGTTCAACATGAAAACGGCGAAAAAAATCGGCTACAGCATTCCTATAAAATATATCGACATAGCTGATCTTTATGGCCCTCAAAAGAAGAAACCTCCACTCTTATTCAGAGAGGCAATTGAAATCGCTCTCAAGCAGAATTACGATATCAAGATCCAGGCCCTCATTGAAAACCAGTCTCTCATTCAAGTGGAGGAAGTTGAAAGAAGATATTATCCTCAGTTATCTTCACAGCTTGACTATTTTAGACAAGACAATACCCGCTCCGACGTTCTGCCTGAACCCAGGGGGGAATCCAAATTTTCATTAAACCTGAGCCAAAAGATTTACGACAGGGAGCTTTTAAGAGCCATTGAGTCTGCTGAGTATGCCAATGAGGTCGATAAGAGAGATCTTGAAGTGATCAATCAAAATATTATCGAGCAGGTGGCACTAACCTATATGGATAACCTTTTCGCGTCGGAGATCGTTCAAATTCAAAAGGATTTTCTGAAAATTATCCAGAGTAACCGGAAAATCGCACAACTTAAATTCGAACTCAGGGAAACCGGAAAGGGAGATGTTCTCCGATTAAATATTGACCTGGAAAATGCCCGCAGTGATTTGGTCGACGCCCAGGATGCATTGTTTCGGTCTCGGGTTCGTTTGAATAATCTTCTCAATCTACCGAGGGAAAACGAATACCAATTGGAATCGGACGCTTTCTCGGAAGCAAAATACAAGAGCCGGAGGAATCGATTTAGAAATATATTCAGCACCTCAAAAAATCTTAAAATCACCAGAGACTTTTTAACTGAACATGCTCTTTCCAGATCTCCGGATTTAAAATCCATCGATTCCAGCATCCGGCAAGCAGAGGCTGACAAGGAGGTTGTAAAAAGCCGTTTTTTCCCAACCGCCGAATTGAATGCCGGCTGGTTTACCCAACTTCATGATGAAAGCCGAGCATTGAGTCCAGCCGAAGAGAATTTTTATAATGACCGTTTCGGAGATGGCTGGGCAGTTCAGTTTAAGCTGAATATCCCTTTATTTGAAGGAGGGACTCGTTTTAAGCAATTGGATCAAGCAAATACACGCATCAGTGAATTTATGACTCGAAAACAAAATTTGGAAAATGAGCTTTCTGTGGAATCTCGGACCGATTTCTTCAGATTGCAACGAAGAAAAAGAAATGCGAATTTTGCCATGCGCAATGTTCAATCCTCAAGAGAAAATTTGAAACTTTCTGAAATCGCCTATCGTGAAGGAGACCTTCCGATCATTGATCTATTGGACAGCCAGACTCGGCTTATCTTAAGTCAACGAGATAGTGTGCAAGCCCGTTT
>JAUVMD010000137.1 GCA_030600405.1 Nitrospirota bacterium | reverse complement strand
CTAGTTGGGTGAGTAGATCAAGTGGAAATGATACGGAGTGATCCGTGAATGCATTGACCTGAAAGTGGCCTCAGTTGCGAAGGGGTAAAAGCAGGCAATTTTGATGAAATATGGGAAGAATGAGGCGTATAATACGTTTCATCCGAATAGACCAACAAGTTTTATACGACTTCCAGGAATTATTTATGATCCTTCTGATCGAGGTATAGGCTGATCTCATGATCTTTATGTATTAAAAGAGTGGATAATATTCGGCCCTAGGTGAATTCAAATTAAACTTTCCAGGATATTAGGTCGAATAGATCAATCATGAGAAATGGGTCTATTTTTATATAATGATTAGCCAACCCAAAACCACCGCTTCAAAGGTACAACACCCAAAATCAAGTTTAAAAAGGAAATTGGTGGGTATAGTGATCGGGGTGGGTGTTGTTCCTCTAGTGTTGGCAATGGCCATATCTTATAAGCAGGGGAACCAATCTCTTATGCAGACTACTGGTTCCAGTTTTAAAGCGCTGGCTTTGGCGGCGTCCTCCACCATAGATCTCATAATTCGGGAAGAATTTCGCAAGATCAATCATTTGACCCGGCACCCTACACTGATCCTTTCAACTCAAGCCCAAAATAACTTTATAGACCAAATCTTGCCATCGAAACTAAGTACGTTCATTAGCGAGCAATCGCGGCTTTGGGATGAGGGCGGAAGGAACCCCGATTCACTGATCAACCGTGGGGCATCCCGCACTCTGATTAGTTTCCTGGGCCGCGATACGAACCGGGCCGCAGCCACTAAGGCTTTTTTTATCACCGACGCCCGGGGCATTCTGATCGCCAGCACCAATGATCACCCCTCTTTTTATAAAGCCGACCGAAGTTCATGGAAAGCCATTATGAATGAGAAAAAGGGAAAGTATATTGGCGATCTTTTCCTGGATCCAAAAACGCAAACCTATTTCATTGAAATGGCTGTTCCCGTTGTGGACCAAAACCAAAAGCATATCGGCGTCCTTCACCGTTTGTATTCGGCGAAAGAGTTTCTTTTGCCTTTTATCGAACCCATCGAGTTCGGTGATACCGGTCATGTCATGTTGATCGATTCCAAAGGTAAAGTCCTAGTTTGCCCCATCCTGCCGACCGGCCACCAATTACAAGATCCTAACCTAGTGCAAAGCGTTACAGGTCCGGAATCTTCTTGGGCGAAAACTTTGGGAGATGGTCACGGAAACAAGGAGGCTACCATCATAGGTTATTCTCCGTTGCTGGAGACCAGTAAAATCACGGCTTCCTCGAACGGAAATAGTTGGTATACGTTTGCGTGGCAGTCCCCAAAGGAAGTGTTTGCTCTCACGCGAGAATTGTTCTTGTGGATTGCTATAGTCGGTTTAGTATCCATTTTGTTCATTGCTGTCGCCAGTTCCTTAGCTTCCCAGAAAATTGTTCAACCTATCCGGTTATTACAAAAGGCAGCCGGGTCAATCGGCCGAGGGGAACAAGTAGAACCATTAAATATCAAAACCGGAGACGAAATTGAGGTCCTGGCCCATGAAGTCAATAATATGCAAATTCTGCTTCGGCAGACTTTCACCGGGTTGGAGCAAAAGGTTGAGGAAAAGACACGGGAAATCCTTTATTTGAAAGAATATTCGGAAAGCATTTTAAGGAGTATGCCCGAAGCTATTTTTATTTTTAATCAGAACCTAAATATTGAGTATGCAAATTCTGCTTCGGAGAGCCTCCTCGAACGTTCTTCAAAAAAGTGGCTGGGAAAAACCCTTCAGGAGCTTCCCCTGGAACCCAAGAAAACGTGGGATTCTTTGGCAAGGCACCTTGTGGAGTACTCAAACAACCGAGGAAAATCTCACCCTCATAAAATTCCGCTAACTGCGGCACAAGAAAAAGATGATGTAATCCAGGACCCCTTGGCCCCGAAGTCTTCTGTTTCAACCTCGGAGCATTCGTCCACGGTGACTCTGAATAATAGGACCTTTGCCTATAAATTTTTTGATGTGGTTATCAAAGTGGGGTCGGAGCGCCGAATTGGTTTAATTTTGAAAGATGTCTCGGAGGAAAAGCAGCTTCTCGACCAATTGACCCGGTCGGATAAACTTTCGGGATTAGGCACCCTTGTAGCAGGTATTGCCCATGAAATGAATAATCCACTGCAATCTATAATGGGCTTCAGCGAGGCCATTATTAAAAAAAGAAATCCCTCAAAAGATCAGTCCTATGCTAAGAAAATTTTTGATCGGTCTAAACATATGGCCTCAGTCATTTTAAGCATGTCGGGATACGTCCACTCGAGCGATCAAGAACCTATAACAAAGACCGATATTAATGAGCAGATTGAAGCGGCTGTGAAAATTGCGCTTTTGGGGTCTTATTCAGACGATATCACCCTCGAAAAGAATTTCGGTAAGCTCCCCCCTATTGACGCTCAACCAAATGAAATTCAGCAATTATTTTTTAAAATCGTCCAAAATGCGATCCAAGCCATGGAGGGTCGCGGAACGATAACCATCTCCTCAACACATAACAAAAATGCTATTCAGGTCCGGATCAAGGATACCGGTCCGGGAATTCCTCAAGAATATCTTTCAAAAATTTTTGATCCCTTCTTCACCACCAAAGAACAGGGCTCAGGTACGGGTTTAGGCTTGAATATTGTTCACCACTTGTTGGAAAGATATGAAGGCAGTATTAAGGTTAACTCAGAGATGGGCAAGGGCTCTGAATTCATTGTTACCTTTCCGGTAGCGCTGTAATTCCATCTTCCGTTCCAAGGAGGGATAATTCTCGTAATCTTGAACCAAATAATTTGGTGTTTTGATGAGCCCGAATGATGAAGGAGACTCCCAGCCAATAAAAAACCCTGGTACAAACGTACCAGGGTATGAATAATAATCAGACCTTAGCTGGTTCAGTCTTTAAAAAACCGTATCTCTGCCCTCAGCGACCAATTTATTAACGATTTTTAATAGTTTTTCACTTTCAACGGGTTTAACTAAATAATCTTTCACCCCTTTATTCATGAGACCGACGGCCAAATCTGTATCCGGGTATCCGGTGATCACCACGACAGGGATACCAGGAGCTTGCTGCTTGAGATAATCAACGTATTCGATACCATTTACTTTGGGCATTCTAATATCACAAAGGATTAATCCGCAGTTTGTCAAGTTATCTTCAGATCTTAGAAGTTTAATAGCTTCTTCGCCATCTCCAGCCTCAATCACATTATAATTTTCGGACTCCAGTTGCAATCTAAGTGTTTCACGGACATCCTCTTCATCATCAACAACCATTATTTTACCTTTTGGCATTCCATTTCCCTCCAAAATGAGTTTTAATTCGAAAACTTACAAATAATTTAATATTTTTTTCAAGCTTTAAAATGCAACTGTGGGGAAAAAGCTATCCTTTCTCCTCCAAAGGTTTGCCATGAAGCCACTTATTTGTCAGGTAATTTACGGTAATAGCTAATGGCAGTCAAGCCTTAAACAGCTATTGCGCTCAGGCTACCCGTAAAGGCATACACTTTATGAGTTCCCATGCCATGGGTTGAACAGCCTCCGACGCCTGAAGAACGATAAACCAGGGCCTAATTAGGGCAAGTAAGTAAAAGATTAATTTAAGTTAAGATTTACATTCAATGTAATAAATTAAACAGGCCATCAAACATGCCAAGTTGGAGCCCCCAGTAGGATTTAGGTTGGGTTGATTGATGGAATTAAAGAACTTTAGGAAGAAACAGCTGTAGGGGCGGGTTCTGTGTCGTTTGACTCGACCACGGGCAGGGTGAAATAAAACGTGGCGCCTTTCCCCAATTCGGATTCGAACCCGATTTTTCCGCTATGGAGGTCGTCAATAATTTCCACGCAGGACATCAGTCCGAATCCGTTGCCATCTGGTTTGGAGGTATAATTTTCCTTCAGGAGCAGGGATTTGATATCTTCCGGTATGCCGGTGCCTTGATCCTCCACGCTGATTTCAATCAGGTCATGGATATCTTTAATATAGATATTGATGGCCTCTCCCTTGGCAGAGGCGTAACCGGAGTTGAGGATTAAATTCTGCAAAACGCGTTTGATATCCAGGTAGTTGATATGGACCGTGGCATCTCTGGTCCCGGATTTGATATAAATGGGTATTCCTTTGAGGTCTTTGTGGCAGTTGATCTCATCCACCGTTTCATTGATCAGGTCCAAAATGTTAAAGTCTTCTTTAATATATTTTGTTTGCACTTTTCTAACAGTGGCGAGACTCTGGTCTATCATCGTGATCATGTTGTTGCGTACCGAAAGCATTTTGTTGTAGCCTTTTTGCACCTTATCCCAGCCGGTGCGTTTTTTGTGATTTTCCTTCGTTCCACAAAAAAATTCCAGGGCTTGCTCCAGATATACTTCCGAGGTCCCCAAAGGCACCAGGCAATTTCTCATATCATGGGTAAAAGTGCTCACTTGCTGGATTTCGCTGGACATTCGTTCCAAGTCATTACGGAGCCGAATCGAGCACACTTTCATCATTTCCAGCAGAGCTTCGGTGTTGGGGAAAATGAATTTATGAAACATATTCTCAGTGAATTCCACCAGCAGAGTGTCTCCCAAAGCGACGGCCGAAGCGGAACGGGGTCTTTTGTCAATCAATGAAATTTCACCCAAACATTCTCCTTCGGAAAGGATAGTCACATACTTGGTGTAATTCGGCCCCTTGGCGATCAAAATGCTCCCGGATAAAATGACATATAAATTACAATTGTCACTTCCCTCGGCAAACAGGATTTCTTGATCGCCTAAGGTTATATTCTTGCTTTCCGCGATAATATTTTGCAGGACTTCCACCGGCAGGCATTTGAAAAAACTTATCTTTTTCAAAAGTTCCAGTTTCATGATCCTCAACTGTTTTTCATGAACGGAAACGGTGCCTGAATTAATTTTGGGAGAGCTGGATTTTGATATTTCCATAATGTGATGATTTCATTTCAAAAATATTTATTCTTTTATGGGCAACCTGAAGAAAAACTTG
>JAUVMD010000164.1 GCA_030600405.1 Nitrospirota bacterium | reverse complement strand
GGGCCTTTCCCCCGTGGTTTTCCCCGGCTCGACATAAACCGTCACGGTATTGAAGTTAAATGATAGCGCCCCTGTCGGTGCCAGGTATGCCTCGGGACCCTTGTACGAAGTCCAAGTTTTCAATTTACCTTGCCCATCGAAATAACTGTTGTCGGCGATGATGTTCCCCTCGATTTTGGTGATGGACAAATTCTTCAACTCGTTCACCAGAATCCACATCTGCTCCGTCACCAGACTGGGATCCCCAAAACCTTTGATGTATAGATCGCCCTTGAGCACCGTGCCCTGAATTCTGCCGTTGGTGTACAGGCGGGTGTGAAAACGGTAATCCGGCCCGACCTTTTTAAGCGCCATAGCGGAGGTGAACATTTTCATGTTGGATGCAGGCGTGAACAGAGTGTCGCTGTTACGGGCGTAGATCACCTGTTGGCGATCCAACGAATAGAACTTAGCGCCGACGCGCAATCCGTTGTGACAGGACTGCGCTAAAATCGAATCGACCGCGTTGCGAAAATTTTCGATAGCGGGATCGACGCTCGTCTCATAATCCTCAGCCAGCCCGAACCCCGGCGTCAAAAATAACGCCCAACCGAGAACAGCAAGAAAGAATTGTTTTTTAATCGAAGTGAAGCGCATCTCTAAATTGTACAAGCGTAACCATTTCAATGCAATTGACAATTTCCGCCACGCACCGTATGCTTTCGCCACTGCTCTTGGACATGGTGTATTGACGGAGCCACTTTCATAGGGTAAGGTCCCAAAACTTTTAAATCACCCTTTCTCAATACTGGAAACACGATGAGCTACGATCTGGTGGGTATCGGTAACGCGCTGGTGGATATCGAAGTGCAGGTCTCGGAAGACCTGGTGGGCAACTTGGAAGTCACCAAGGGCGGCATGACGCTGTCCACGAAGGAGAATCAGGACCAAATCCTGGCGCGCATCTCCGATCACACGCAAAAGATCGTCTCCGGCGGGTCCGCCGCCAACACCATCCACGGCTTCTCAACGCTCGGCGGCAAAGGATATTACCTGGGACGGGTTGCCGACGATACCTTCGGCAAGCATTACACGGACGACATGAAAGACTGCGGGGTCGGCTTTCCCGGTCCGGACTCGAAGACCGACGGCACCGGCACCTGTCTGATCCTCATCACGCCGGACAGCGAACGCACCATGCTGACACACCTCGGCATCTCGTCCGATTTGCATCCGGACAACGTCGACGCTACCATCGTCAAGGAAGCACGGACCGTATACATCGAGGGCTACCTGTGGACGGGTGACGAAACCCGCCAGGCCGCCATGAAAATGGCCGCTGTCGCGCGTCACTCCGGCGTGACCGTCGCCTTCACCCTGAGCGACGCGTTCGTGGTCAATACCTACAAGGATTCGCTGATCGATTTCATCCGCTGGAAGGTGGACATCCTGTTCTGCAACAACGTCGAAGCGCGGGCGATAACGGGCAAAGAAAAAGACGAGCAGGCCTTCGCCGAATTGAAAGGAATGGTCGACATCCTGTTCATGACGCGCGGCGCCGAAGGATCATGGGCCGCCAACTCACAGCACGCTAAAATCCGTATTGACCCGTTTCAAGTGCAAGCGGTCGACACCACCGGCGCGGGCGATCTCTATGCCGCCGGTTCCCTGTACGGCCTCATACATAATCATAGTTTGAAAGAATCGGCCATCCTCGGTTCCTACTGCGCGGCGCAGGTGGTGACCCACCTCGGCGGCCGCATGCCCGCCCATTCCCACACCCATATCCCAACCATCCTCGACCTGTATCCCGGCGCTTAAAAACAACCCCCTCTCTTTCCGCTAAAAACAAAATAGTACCGTAAATGGGCAATAAAATTTATCCTGTTGGAATGAAATTATGCAAAGAGTTCTATATTTTATTATCCCCAATCCTTTGGGCACTCCTATTCGTACCCCTTTATCTTATTAAGTCTGTCTTTGATACATTTGATGGGGTTGTGTTCATTCTCCTTACAATGTTTCTTTTGGGCATTCCTCTGCTATTTAGCCGTGATGAAAGCCCAAGAAAGGTTTTAAATAAAGTCAGGACAGGTGTGGCGGGGTTGCTTTATCTCGGAGAGGCAGTTTTTTTTGCTTTGGGCGCAGCGGGTTAGGTAAAGAAAATATTTTTGCCCGAATGAAGGCAGGAAGCGGAGAATAGACTACAACCTGCCTTCTTCCACATCATAGACGTCGAACCAGACATAGACCGGCGGATGCTGGGGAAGGTATTCCTGTATGTACCCTTCCAAATATTCCTGCGCGTCGTCCGACATTTCGCTCAACCGCATGCCCCGCATTTTGTTGTTCCAGCGGATGATCTCCATCGGGTCTTTGATTTTGGATTGCGCCTTGAACCATTCCCCAACTTCGTCATCGGTCACCCCCGTCGCTATGAATTCTTTCATGACTTCATGGTCCACTCCCGTGAACTCCTCCAACTGACTGCACAGCGAGCAGTACCAGTAATTGTATTCCCCATTCATTCCCAAAAGGAATGCGCGGCATTTGTCCAAACAGCGGGCGAGAATGACGTAGCCGCCCAAAACCTCCCGGGGACTTCGCGGAGGTCCCTTTCTCAAGTCCTTGGCCAGACGTTGCAATTTTTTCTTATGCATAAACAGATCCCTTTTGATGGGGATTGAGTTTAAAGACCCGGCGACCGGAAAACAATCATTTTTTCTTCGGTCATCTCCTGCATCGTCGGCAGGATGCCGCCGACACCCAAGCCGGAACTGTTGCGTCCCGCGAATGGCATCCAGTCCACCCGAAAGGCGGTGTGGTCGTTCACCATAACGGCGGCGGCGTGCAAGCGTTTCGCGGAGTCCAAAGCGGTATCGATGTTGCGGGTGAACACCGCGGCTTGAAACGAATAGGGAATTTGATTGGCACGCTCGATTGCCTCCAAACGATCCTTGAACGAATAGATGCAAACGACAGGACCAAATATTTCCTCACGCGACACTTTCACTTGATCGGGAGGATTCAGCAAAACCGTCGGCGCATAACAGGAACTGCCGATTTTTTTGCCTCCGGTAAGAACCTTCGCGCCTGCATTCCGCGCCTCCTCCACCCATTCGGCCACGCGATCCACTTCCTGCTTCAATATGAGAGGACCCACTTCCGTCGCCGCATCGGTAGGATCGCCCACCACCAACTTTTTGGCGAGGTCGGTCAATCCACCGGCCACGGCATCGACGATGGATTCATGGGCAAACACGCGTTGCACGGACACACAGACCTGCCCGGCATGATAAAAACCGCCCTTCGCCAGCAACGGCAGAGCGTCTTTCACATCCGCATCCTCATCCATAATGACGGGAGCCGCGCCGCCGTGTTCCAAAGTACATCGAGTCCCGGGCGCCAGTTTGGATCGCAGGTGCCATCCTACTTTAGACGAACCGATGAACGAAAAAAAAGCGACACGGGAATCCGTCACCAGTTTTTCGGCCACCTCATTGCCGCACACCAGAACCTGACACCATTCTTTGGGAAGCCCGGCTTCGTACAGGCAGTTGACGAGGTTGAAACAGGAGAGCGGGGTGGTCAATGCCGGTTTCACAATGGCCGGGCACCCCACTGCTACGGCCGGGACCACCTGGTGCACGATCAGGTTGAACGGATGATTGAACGCGCTCACCGCCGCCACCACACCGATCGGCTCGCGCCGGGTATAGGCCATCCGGTTCATTGAGGAGGTGGTCAGATTCATGGGAACCTCGCGGCCCGTCAGTTGGCTGATGGAGCGTGCCGCTTCCCAAATGCCCTGCACCGCGCGGTCCAGCTCGACGCGTGAATCGATCAGCGGTTTGCCGCCTTCTTCCGCCGCCTGCCGGGCAAATTCTTCAGATTTTTCCTCGACCAAATGCGCGGTCTTTTCCAGAATGGCGATGCGTTGGGGAACGGGAATGGCGTGGTCCGGATTTCCCGCCAACCGATGGGCCGTAGACAGCATGTGTTCCAGCTTCCCGGCATCGTCCCATTCGATTTCCGAAATCAGATGACTGTCGAACGGTGAAAGAATTTTCAGTTTATCAGGCATCAAGGCTCCCAGCAGGAATAAGAATTTTATAAGATACAGGTAATTGCATTCAGCTCTTCGATCAACACCCGTTCGTTCTCAGAATAGTCGACGGGAACCTCGACCAGATGCACCCCCGGGGAATCCAGACAGTTTTTGAGAATTCCGGCGAGTTGTTCGGTGGACTCCAAACGGTGTCCTTCGGCACCATAAGCTTGGGCGTATTTCACGAAATCGGGATTGCCGTAATCCAGACCGAAGTCCTTAAACCCCATTCCCGCCTGCTTCCATTTGATCATCCCGTAAGCGTCGTCGCGCAGGATGAGAACGACGAGGTCCAGTTTCAACCGGACCGCCGTTTCCATTTCCTGAGAGTTCATCATAAAACCGCCATCGCCACAAACGGTCATGACTTTTCTATTGGGATGAACGATTTTGGCGGCCATGGCCGAGGGCAGTCCGGCCCCCATGGTGGCCAGCGCATTATCGAGTAGAACCGTATTGGTTGCGTAGGCTTTGTAATTGCGGGCGAACCAAATCTTGTAGACTC
>JAUVMD010000304.1 GCA_030600405.1 Nitrospirota bacterium | reverse complement strand
TGTGGACTCTTTCTTGACTGCCGCTTTTTTGGTTGCCTTCTTTTTCTTGGTTTTGGTCGTGGGTTTTTCCGTGAACAGACTGCGGATATACTCCACCGCCTCGCCATCGATGGAACTCATGTGATTTTTGACAGGATAGTCTTTCTTCTTGAGCGCGTCGATGATCTTGTCGTTTGGGATGTTCAACTCCAACGCCAATTTATTGATTCTGATTTTTCCCAATGAAATGTCTCCTAATGCTTTAAGGGAAAAGTAAGCGACAGGTTAGTTACCCATGGCAAATTCCTTCTTAAACATTTTCAAAATTTTTCATATGTACCCGGGCTTGCTCCACCAGGCTGTTTGCCAGTTCTTCGTCGATTCCTTCCAAGACAACCAATTCCTCCGCCAGGGTCACCGATAATTCGGCAATGGTTTGAAATCCATTGCTTTCCAATATTTGAACGATGGCCGGGTCTATTTCGGGAAGTTCACTCACAGGAAACTCCTGATCCTCCTCCACGGCTTCTTCTACTTCTTCACTTTCAGCAATAGTCTCGTCTGTTTCGACTTCCTGCTCTGTTGCTTCGAAAGCGGTGTCCGTATCGTCTTCCCCAGGAGAAGTTTCTTCAGTGGCGAGTACCGCTTCAGCCGTTTGGCTTATATGATTTTGAGCAAACTCAAAAATAGCCTCGGCCTTTTTGGGGCCGATACCGGTAATCTGGGTCAATCCTTCGATGCCTCGTTTAATGACTTCCTTAAAGTTCACTACATTGTTGGTGAAAAGAATGGCAACGATTTTTTCTCCAAATCCCTTGGCATTTTTGATGATTTCAAGGAAATCTTCCGTGGGAGACTCCTTGCGGGAAAGCAGGCCCGAAGCTTCCAGAATGCCTCCGACCTCAGACTCGTTTTTGATATCGATTTTCCATTTCACTAATTTTGCGGCGAGACGCACATTCTGGCCTTTTTTTCCTATGGCGAGTGACATTTGGTCGTCCGCCACGATAATAGTCATGTGGTTCTCTTCCTTATTGGTGTTAATCCGGGAAACTTTAGCCGGGCTCAGTGCATTGCGTATGAACACTTCGGGGTCCTCGGAGTATTCGACAATATCGATTTTTTCTCCACGCAGTTCCTGAACAATCGCCTGAACGCGCATACCACGCATACCAACACAAGCGCCGACCGCGTCGATATCCCGTTCGTTGCTGCGAACGGCAATTTTGGTGCGTCCGTTGGGTTCGCGTACGATACCCATGATCTCTACCATGCCTTCGCTGATTTCGGGAACTTCCAGCTCGAACAGACGTTCAATGAGTCCGACATGGGTTCGGGAAAGAATGACCAGCGCGTTTTTGGCAGTCTTTCGAATGTCTACCACGTATGCCCGAACCCGATCGCCGCGGTTAAACGCTTCGCGAAACACCTGTTCGCGCCGGGGGAGAATGCCTTCGGCCTTTCCCAATTCGACGATGATGTCTCCATGCTCAAAGCGCTGAACGATGCCGTTGATTAGCTCGCCTTTTCTTTCCTGGTATTCGTTGTAGATAATCTCAATTTCCGCTTCCCTGACTTTTTGCAGAATAACCTGCTTGGCCAGTTGGGCCGCAATTCGGCCAAGATCCTTCAACTCATATTTGACCAGAACCATTTCGTCCAGTTGGGTGTCTGGAGAAATCTTGACCGCATCTTTCAATTGTATTTCGTTTTCCGGGTCTTCAACGGAGGCCACGACGGATTTTTCGGCCCAGATTTCCGCTTCGCCGGTTTCTTCGTTGAACCGGCTTATGAGGTTTTCCAGGTGCGGCAGTTTTTTGCGGGCAGCGGCTTCCACCGCGGTTTTTACCGCATCGATCAGAATATCTTTGTCGATGCCTTTTTCCCGGCACAATTGCTCAATGATGTGAATGACTTCAATGCTCATAATCGTTAAATCTCTATTTCCAGTCTGGCTTTGGCGATCTGGTTCTTGGGAATTTCCACGTGTTGACGATCGATTTCCAGAAACAATATGTCCTTCTGGAAATCCCGGATGGTTCCCTTAAAGTTCTTTTGCTGATGGATGGGAGTATAGGTGGTTACGTGGGCGCGTTTGCCCTTGAACCGAAGAAAATCTTCTTCCTTTTTAAGAGGCCGGTCCAATCCAGGTGAGGAAACTTCCAGGATGTAACTTGAGGGAACGGCTTCTTCCACCTCGATCAAATCTTCAATTTGACGACTGACCCGCGTGCAATCGTCTACCGTGACTCCGCCTTCTTTATCGATAAATATTCTCAGAAACCAGTTTTTACCTTCCTTTTTATACTCAACATCGACCAGTTCAAGGCGGTTCTCATTAATGATCGGAGTCACCAGCTCTGCGATGGATTCCGTAACCGAGCCTTTACCCATTTTCGGGTCTCCCATGATTTGAGAAAGAACAAGAACCAATATATGTAATAAAAATAATACCCTTCGAAAAAATCGAAGTCTGACAAATCGATATAAATTTTTGATAATTAAGGCGGATACAAAAAAAGCGGGCCAGAGAGCCCGCTTAGCAGCCCTTTAAATTTGTCACGATTTTACATAATCCGTTCCTTGCCTGCAAGAAAAATGTCGATTTTGGACCGGGTTAATCAGGAATTTTTGAGCCGGTTGGGGATGTCCTGGAGGCCGGCAGGGAAGTCGATAAGATCGGAAGCCCCTGTTTTTCTTGACTTTACCTCGATTTGGCCGTTTTCAAGATTTTTCGGGCCGATAATGATCTGGAGGGGGATTCCCAGGAGTTCGGCATCCTTGAATTTGACCCCGAGGCGCTCCGAGCGGTCGTCCAACAAGGTTTCTATGCCCAGATCTCCAAGGATTTTATAGGCTTCTTCGCAGGCCGTGCGCTGGCGG
>JAUVMD010000333.1 GCA_030600405.1 Nitrospirota bacterium | reverse complement strand
GATGAGCCGTCATATTGAATCTGCCGTATCAGACAACTACTATTCGAATAATTTCCCTGTTTTCTTTTGAGTATAGGACCCCCTCTGACGCGACTCCAGACCTTTTTCGATGGTCTCCGAAAACCGTTGAATTCCCCAATTTTAGAGGGAATACAGTAGCAGACTATCTACAATGCCAACAATATCAATGGAATTCTCTTAACACACGGAGAATCAAGGGTTTTTATTTCGGAATATGGACCGGAAAACATCCGGTTTCATTTATCAAAAAGAGCCCTTTGAGTTAGAATAAGATGTCATCTTACTCAAGTAATTTCAATTATATAAAAGGATTTCTGGGGCATGCAGTCGGAGTCACTGGTTCGCCAGGCGCGCGAGCTACTAAAAAAAGGAGATTTTGTCGGGGTCTATGATGTGGCCTACAAAGCCCTGGAAGACCACAAGAGTGCCGACCCGACCTTGGCTCATTTGGCTGTCCTCAGTCTGGCCCGAAGCGGCGCCACGACCCAGGCAGAACATTTGTACCGGAAAGTGAAAGACATACTGCCTCCAACTGAGGACAATCTTTCACTGGAAGCACGATTGTACAAAGACCAGTTCTTAAAAGCGAAGGATCCTGGAATCAAAACATCGTTGGGGAAAAAAGCCCGAGACCTTTATCTCGAAGCGTATCGGATCAACAATAATTACTACCCCGCCATCAATGCCGCGACCCTGTCGTTAATCATAGGCGATAAAAGCGCCTGCCATCGTTTGGCAAAGGAGGTTTTGAAACTTTGCGATCAAAGTTCTTCCACCCATGGTGATGAGGATTATTATCTCGACGTGACGCGTGCCGAGGCGAATCTTCTTTTGGGAAAAGATGACGAAATCGCCCCGGTTCTATCTCATGCCTATATGGACCGTTATCATGATTATGGTCAACTGAGCACCACCTGGAAACAATTGTCTCTGATATGCAAACACCGGGGGATTTCAACCGATTGCATCCAAGCCATTCAGCCTCCCACGGTAATCGCTTTCATGGGCCAAACCATTCATGGCATGGGGAAATCTCCCGGCATTGATCCTGCGGATGAAGAGATGCTCCGCGAACATATTCGGAGCCTTCTGGAAAAATATAAAATCAAAATCGCGTTTGGGGCGCTGGCCTGCGGGGCGGATTTAATGATTGCTGAGGAAATATTGAAACAAAACGGAGAATTGAACGTGATTTTGCCGTTCTCCCGGGAAGAATTCAAACGCACCTCGGTCTCTCCGGCGGGTCCGGCCTGGGAGGAAAAATTTGACCAGGCATTGGAACGCGCGGCTTCGGTGTATGAAATCGTGGAGGACGCCTACACTGGCTACGACCTACTTTATGAGGCGTGTTCCCTGCAGATCCTGGGACTGGCTTATCTGCGGTCACAAACTCTGGGGTCACAGGCCTATCAGGTGGTGTTGTGGAACGGTCAACCTTCCGCCAGCCTCGGGGGCACCGCCGCCGCCATGCACCGTTGGGAAGCGTTGGGACAAAAGAACCTGGTCATCCCGGTCCCGGAACCCCGCTCCAAAGGGGTGGCGCCGTTACCGGTTGCCTCATCCCAAAAAATAGAGCTGAAGCGCCACATGAAGGCCATGATTTTTGCAGATGTCAAAGGCTACAGCAATCTCAAGGAAAGACAACTACCGCAATTTATTTCCAAGTGGTTCCACCACCTGGAACAAATTTTCAATAATCATTACTGGGAAATTCTGTTCGCCAATACGTGGGGAGACGCGATTTATCTGGTCATGGATTCCGTTTCTTCCGCGGCTCAGGTTTCGCTGGAGCTAACCCGGATTTTTTCTGATAAAGAGCGGGCCGAACTGGGTTTGCCTGAGGATCTGGGATTACGAGTTGCAACGCACGTGGGTCCGATTTTTGAGGGGTACAATCCACTCACCCGTAAAAAAGAATATTTCGGGACGCATGTCACCCAAACCGCCCGGCTGGAACCCTGCACTCCAGTGGGATCGGTCTACGTAACGGAACCCTTTGCGGCTCTTATCTCAATTGAGGCGGCTGGAGTTTATCGGTGTGAATACGTAGGCAATCATCCCCTGCCCAAGAATTTTGGAAGAATCCGCATGTATCACCTGGGAGAAAATTAACATGGCACAGCGGCGGTTGATCTATTTATGGGCACTGGCCTGGCTTTGGAGTGCGGCATTTCCGGGAACCGCGGTTTCCCAGCAAAGAACTCCCATCCAATTTCTGTCGGTGGCCCCGGATACAAATACCAGGTTGGCCGACCAGAAACTCCTGGAGTATTTGCGTCACAAAGTCCCCGTGACCTTTGAAAAACAGGAAATGAAATATGAATCGGCGATCAAAACCCTGATGAACTGGGATCCGAAAAAACAAGGGCCTTTGTTGGCCCGGGTGACCCCTTACGCCTTTGTCGTCGCGGAAATGCTGGGGGCGAATATGGAAATTGTTGGCACTTATTTAAACAAAAATTCCAATAGCGTTACCGGTGGCACTTACTTCGTCGTCCACAAAGATTTTGGCTACGAAAAAACCGAAGCCCTGGAAGATTTTGCCCGCCACATGGGCAACCCGAAAGCTCAGACAAAAGATTTCATCGAAATTCTAAAACATAGG
>JAUVMD010000106.1 GCA_030600405.1 Nitrospirota bacterium | reverse complement strand
TCAATTCCATTCTCATGGACCGGGTGCATGTGGGGACCGATTGCAAAATAAACATGGCCATTATCGATAAGGATGTCAATATTCCCCATGGCACGGAGATCGGGTACGACCCGGAGGCCGATAAAAAAAGGTTTCATGTCGATGAGGATTCCAATATCGTAGTCATCCATAAAGGTTTTAAATTTCCCGAGACAGATTCACCCCGATGAACTCCAACCCACATCGAATATGAAGAAGGTTACCACCGGACTGGAGCGGCTGTTGGCCGAGCCCAAAAAATATCTTAAAGGGAACCGCATCGGCCTACTGGTCAACCATACCAGCGTGGCGGCAGACGGCCTCCCCTCCTTCATCCACTTCCACCACCATAAGGATTTCCAATTGATCAAACTGTTCGCGCCGGAACACGGGCTGTACGGGGTGGATCAGGACATGGTGGACGTCGACCACGGCTCCGAGCCTGCCACCGGTGTCCCCGTCGTCAGCTTATATGGAAAGGATCATGCCTCGCTCACCCCGGAGACCGGGTTGATGAAGAATATCGACACACTGGTGTTCGACATCCAGGACATCGGCTCACGTTATTACACCTTCATTTATACACTGGCCAATTGCATGCAAACCTGTAAGAAGGCGGGCGTGCCCGTGGTGGTGTGCGACCGGCCCAATCCGATCAACGGCGTGCAGGTGGAAGGCAATCTGGTGCGGGAAGGATGGCACTCCTTCGTCGGCCAGTACTCTCTGCCCAACCGTCACGGCATGACGGTTGGCGAACTCGCGAAATGGTTCAACGATGATATCGGCATCGCCTGCGACCTCACCGTGGTGCCGATGCAGGGCTGGAAGCGGGAGATGTGGTACGACCAGACGGGTCTCTTGTGGGTGTCCCCTTCCCCAAACATGCCGACGGTATCAACCGCGACGGTGTATCCTGGCATGTGCCTGATCGAGGGCACCCAGCTATCGGAAGGACGCGGCACCACCCTGCCGTTCGAGTTGTGCGGCGCACCGGGAATCGACGCCCACCGTTTGTCGGAGGCCCTCAATTCAGAAAATCTCCCCGGCGTGTTGTTTCGGCCTCAGTATTTCAAACCGGGTTTTCAGAAATGCGCCGGGAAAACCTGCGGCGGGGTGCAGATGCATGTAACAGACCGCAACGCCTTCAAACCCCTTATCACGGGAATCGCCGTGATCCGGGCCATCGCCCATCTGTTTCCCAAGGTATTCAAATGGCGCACCGAGCCCTATGAGTTCGTGAGCGACCAGCCAGCTATCGACCTTCTTTACGGACACCCGGAGTTCCGTGAGACCCTCCTGCCTGAAAATCGCAATCTGAAGGAAATTGAGGAGTCCTGGCAGACCGATCTGGAAGATTTTCAGATCATCCGCAACAATTATCTTTTATACTGATTTCACCTTGCGGCCTGATTCCTAAGAATACTCTGGAGAAATTTTGGAAAGCTTGTAGCGGAAGGTGGACCGGGTGAGACCCAAAATTGGATTAACAGAAACTTTCAATTATAATCTATATGTTTTATAATAGTTTCAGGATCAAAAGTACAAAAAAGCGTTTTATTATATACGTTTCTCTATAAACTAAGAACTAAAACCACCCCAATCGTCCCTGCGAGTCAAAAAAGTCCTTTAAACTCAATAATTTGTGTAGAACCCTGCAGAAAATGTGTTTAAAATGATTATTTTCAACTTAATTGCCCCAAACTATTGACAAAATCGGACCCGGTTCCTATATTTGCCTTTTAGCTAGTTAAGGAAACATATGGAATTAAGACAAACGCTCCTTTCAGATCTGAAAGGGGCCATGAAGGCCAAGGATTCCCTAAAGGTCGACACCCTTCGGTTAATTATTTCCGAAATCAAAAACAAAGAAATTGACCTCCGCGAAGAACTGGGAGACACGGCTATCACCGCTCTCCTGACCACCCAGATCAAAAAAAGAAAAGAGGCCGCCGGGATGTTTGAGAAAGGCGGCCGGACCGACCTGAAAGAAAAAGAAGAAAAGGAAAGCGCTATCATCCAGGTTTATCTCCCCGAACAAGTGGGAGAAGAAGAACTGAAACAGCGTATTCAGGCAGTCATCGCCGAAACGGGTGCTCAAGATCCCAAAGACATGGGCAAGGTTATGAAGGTGGTGGTTTCTGAGTTCAAGGGTAAAGCGGAGGGCGACCAGATCCGTAAAATTGTCACGGAACTGCTGGCTTCCTAGATCGTCAACAGAATTTTCGGCATATACAAAAATTGAAAAAATCGATTCCTGACAACACCATCGAGGAAATTCGGTCGCGCGCGGATATCTACGAAGTCGTTTCCGAATTTGTTCCTCTCAAGAAAGCGGGCAAAAACTATAAAGGTTTGTGTCCCTTTCACTCCGAGAAAACCCCCTCTTTTAGCGTCAGTCCGGAAAAACAGATTTATCATTGCTTCGGTTGCGGAGCCGGAGGCAACGTCTTTAAATTTCTAATGGAAAAGGAGGACCTGCCGTTTGTCGATGCGGTGAAGCGGCTGGCTCTCCGCTATCAAGTATCGATTCCGGAATCCGCTTACAAATCTCAGGGAGGCGCCTCCCGCAACGAACGGGAAGCCCTGTTGAATTGCAACACCCTGACCGCGCAATACTTCGCTTCCCAGCTGAAGCATCCGCAATCGGGAAAAACCGCCCGCGACTATTTAGTTTCGAGAGGTTTTGACGATCAGGCAATCGAGGATTATCAAATGGGTTGGGCCCTCCCCGGATGGCGCAATTTATTGGGCCATCTTGAAAGTCAGGCCAAATGCTCCCGCGACACGCTGGCGAAATATGGGTTGGTTTCCAAAAAGGAGGCCGCCGATACCAAGGATAAGAAGGATGCTTATTACGACCGGTTTCGCGGTCGTCTCATATTTCCGATTCAGGATTCCCACGGTAATATCATCGCATTCGGGGGACGGGTGGTGGGCAACGGAGAGCCCAAATACCTGAACTCCCCGGAAACCCCGGTCTACAAAAAAGGCCGGCACTTATTCGGCCTCAATAAGGCTAAAGAGGCCATTCGCCGGGAGGATCGGGTATTGATCGTCGAGGGATATTTCGACCAGATTCGCGCCTGGGAAAACGGGGTGCAGAATGTTGTTGCCACCTGCGGCACAGCCCTGACCGCACAGCAGGCATTGCTGGTGAAACCGTTTACCGCTAAGGCGGTTCTGGTGTTCGATGCGGACCCGGCAGGCCATGCCGCCGCTGAACGCGGATTCGAAGTGTTGCAGGAGCACGGATTGTCGGTATTCGTCGCTGTCCTCCCCGAGGGGCACGACCCGGATTCCCTGATCCGGGAGCAGGGAAAAGACGCCTTTCTCAAATTGATTCAGGACGCCCAGCCGTTTGTCCATTATTTGCTGGGCCGCATCCTGCGCTCGGCGGAAACCCGGACCACAGAAGATAAAATCGGCGCTATCAACCGGGTGCTCCCGGTTCTGGCTAAAATCAAAAACAGCGTGGAGCGGAGCGAACATATCCGTTATGTCGCGGAAAAAGTAGGGGTCGAAGACCGGGCCTTTCTGGAGGAAATGAGAAAATCGCTGGCGCAAAACAAAAACCGGGTGGACGCGCCGGCCTCTTCCAAAAAGGGCAACCACGATCCGGAATGGTATCTGATCCACCTGATGCTGGCTGATACGGAGGCGGCTCGGGACATTGCTTCCAACGTGACACTGACCGAATATGAGAATCCCCTCTATCGGGAAACCGCCAACTTGCTGTATGGCCTAATCGAACGCGATCAACCGCTACATGTGGACCGGTTGATCGACCGTACGGATCAGCCGAAGGTGAAATCGGTTTTGACGCAGGTGGGCATGGAACCCATATTGTTTGATGACGTAAAAAAAGCTGTCACCGACTGTATCAATGAAATTCGGAGACGAACTATTGATAAGAAAATCAATGCTTTAAAGAAACAACGGAACGAAGCGGAGCGGGCCGGCCTAACCGACCGGTCACGGGAATTGCACCAGCAGGTGCGCGAAATGCAAGTCTCCCTGCATCTGCAATAAGGTTTTCGCATCTAAATATATGAAATCTATCAATTTATTTTTCCAGCAGGAGAATACTTACTAATGTCTAATGTCGAAAAAATCGCTGATGTTGCTGAAGTCAACCAATTGATTTCCCTGGGCAAGGAAAAAGGATACCTCACCTACGAGGAAGTCAATGACGTCCTTCCCGCTAATCTGGTCGCTCCAGAACAAATTGACGATCTGATGCACATTTTCGGGGAAAACGAAATCGAGATCGTGGACACCGCTACTCAAAGCGATAAACCGATCGAGATAGAAACGGAAAAAGAAGAAGCCAAACCCGAAGAAACCAAGCCCGAAGCCAAACCCGAAGCCAAACCGGACAACGTCACCATTGATGACCCAGTACGGATGTATCTGCGGGAAATGGGGACTATTTCGCTTTTGACCCGGGAAGGGGAAGTGGAAATCGCCAAACGCATCGAAGCAGGACAAAACGAGGTTCTTGCCGCCGTGGCCAACTGCACCGTCACTCTCCATGAATTTTCCTACTTGGCGGACTTGGTAAAAAAGTCCGAGCTCACCGTATTCGATTTTATCGTGCAGGTGGATTCCGAAGACAATAAAGAAGTCTCTGAAAAAGAGGAAACCAAGCGGGTAATGAAAACCATCCGCGCTTTGACTACTCAATTTAAAAAAACGGACAAGCTCCAAAAGCGGAGCGAGACCAAACTTTCAGAGAAAATGCACGCCAAGGTAACCCAAGAGCTGGAGGAACAACGCATCATTCTTGAAAATATGGTTCGCGACCTGAATGTCCATGCCGATGTCATGGACGGTATCATTGAAAATATCTATGAGATCGCCGCCTCAATCCGGGAAGCGGGAAAAGAAGAGCGTCTGCTGGAAAAAGAATTAAAACTGTCGCTGGCGGAAATCAAAAAATTGGCCAAAAACTGGACCAAGCAGAAGAGCGTCAAATTGCCGCGGGGCAAGGTGGTAACGAAAAAGCAATTCGATGGCTATGCCAAGATGGCTCAGGCCTGCCGCCGCAAAATCCGGAAAATCGAAAAAGAAACCGATACCTCCAAGGACCAGCTGCTGTCCACGGTGAGGACCATCGCGCGCGGTCGGGTGAAGGATAAAGTCGCCAAACGCGATCTGGCCGAAGCCAACCTGCGGCTGGTGGTGAGCATCGCCAAAAAATACACCAATCGCGGATTGCAATTTCTAGACCTCATTCAGGAAGGCAATATCGGGCTGATGAAGGCGGTGGACAAATTCGAATACCAGCGCGGATACAAGTTCAGCACCTACGCGACCTGGTGGATCCGCCAGGCCATCACCCGCGCCATTGCGGACCAAGCCCGTACCATTCGTATTCCGGTTCACATGATCGAAACGATCAATAAATTGATCCGGGTTTCGCGACACTTGGTGCAGGAATTGGGGCGGGAGCCGGTTCCAGAGGAAATCGCCGCTAAGATGAGCCTGCCGATCGACAAGGTCCGCAAGGTTCTAAAAATCGCCAAGGAACCCATTTCAATGGAAACACCGATCGGTGACGACGAGGATTCGCATCTCGGTGACTTCATCGAAGACACAACAGTGCATTCGCCGGTCGATTCGGCAACGTCTTCTGGCCTCAAGGAAACGACACACTCGG
>JAUVMD010000073.1 GCA_030600405.1 Nitrospirota bacterium | reverse complement strand
TAATCAACACGGGCTTGAGATTTATACCTGGAATCGCGAACAATTTCCTATTGTGCTCATGGGTGACGCACATATGCGACCGCAGGATGCGGAATTAGCAGCGAAAACAATTAGTACAAGCTTGAAGCAGGTACTTGATTTTGCAATGGGTAGAGATACGGGTTATGTGCAACCTTATTCGCCATTCGCTGATACAGAACCCGATGATTTTAATGTTTGCACACAAAACCAGTTTCCGCCGCAGCCTCCACAAGGTACAGGCGATGGTAGGTATGATGCCCCCATTACTGAGGCAATTATAAATACACCGATACCAGGTCTGGGAGAAGGGATAGGCGCATTACCTCGTTTTCGCAGCGAAGTGGGGCCATTTCTCGGTTTGTCAGCGGCTTTGGATGCCAGATTTAACAGTGGCGGCTATTTAGATTTTCAGGAAAAAAAAGGTGCTATATTGGGTCTTGATGTTTATGGACTTGCGGGTTTTGGTATGGACGGCGTAATGGATGAAGCAGGTGATGGGCTTGTCTTTGCCGCTATCGGTTATCGTAGTGACTCAGCTGCGAGCAGCGAATTTGGCACAGCTATACCCGCACGTTCAGCTATTTCAACTCGAATTCGAATCCCTTTTTATCTGTTACCTGCCGATCTGTTATGGCTATCACCACTCTATCTTTTTAATGCAGAAGCTTATACAAGTATGGCGATAACAGCTGTAAATGGTGGCCTCATACCATGGCAGCAAGGTGTGGCTACCTCATTCGGTCGGTTCCAGTTTGTTTTGGGGCGGGAGATTGGAGTAACTTTTTATGATACCAATACATTACTTTTACCTCCGGCTTCAGCAGGCGGACGTCTGCAATTAGTCGATTTTAAATCGACTCTACTCGATTTTCCAATAGCAGAATTTCGTCTTTATCGATCTTTCTCTTCAAATCAAAGTTCTTCTGTTGTTTTCCAGTTATTTGCCAATGTTGATATTCCGAGCAGTGAGCCTGTCGTAATACAAGGTGTTTCACAATCTCTGGAGTCAATCTGGTCCGTTGGTATTCGTATGGTTTTTGACTGGCGTCATTACTAATATAGTTGATTAAATCATCTTACAGAATTCCTGCTACCGTTAGGAAAGCGCCGGCCCACCGTGACCTGCCCCCGCAAGTTGTACCACATCTTAAGTTAAAGTTACTGCCTTATGCTGAGGCTGTATCAGCGTCACGTGCTCAAAGCATTGTGGGCATCTGTGGGGGATGGAGAGGGGCATGATTATTGACTGTGCGCCTTCGGTTTCACCCGCTTCAAAAATTCCCATAACGGTACAGCCGTCAGACCGCCCACGACACCTGACGCATAGTCAGGCAACGTGAAACCGAACGATGAACGCCACATATAGCCAATCAGGAAGCTGACAGCGAGCATCGCCGCAAGCGTTATCAATGATCGTTGCCAGAACGTCATGTAGTCACCTCTCAAGTTACAGTTAAAGACTATTTACGGGTATTTGGATATCCGCACTCTATTTCAGCTTGCCGAAAATGTCAATCCTTGCTACATTTCAGGCCAATTCCAGAACATCAGGAGTGGCTATGTTGAAGTTGACCACGACCTTAACCCTAAGGATCCTTTTCCGTTTGAAGGTGGCTTGGAAAAAGTCGTTGTAACGCTCACCGATTAAGCAAGGAGATAAGCCATGTCAGAAGAAAAAGTCTTAGTTCAGCGGTTTTGTTTCGAGTTTTGGTGGATCGTTCTACTGCGCGGGATCGCATTGACAGTTCTGGGCGGTTTGCTAATCGCTAAACCCGGAATAACGGTAATTGTTTTGGTTCAGTTTTTAGGGGCCTACTTTCTCGTAGATGGCGTCTTCAGCGTTTTCCATTCCATCAAGGGGCGCAAGTATATGCAAGGCTGGGTCTGGGGGATTTTCATGGGAGCCCTGGAGATCCTGACTGGGATCATCGTATTCACCAACCCGCTGGTCAGCACCATTGTTACGGCCAGCGTTCTGGTTTATTGCGTCGCGTTTATGGCCATGTTGTTTGGTGTTCTCGGGATCGTTACAGGGATTCAGGTGCGGAAAGAGATCAAGGGCGAATGGGCGATGATCGCAGGGGGAGTACTGGCGATCATTTTCGGTGTGATTCTGATTATGAATCCTATGGCCTCGATGTCTGTTTATCTCATCGTAATGGGGGTCATGGCACTGATGGGCGGTCTCATTCAAATTTTTGCATCATTCCAGATCCGCAAAATCGGCAAACATGGAATTGAAGCATTCGCTGAATAAAGCGCCTCATTAATGGCCGGCTATCCAGTCATGGGTGGCGTAGGACAGTGACCCGCCCCTGTAAGTCATACCCCATATTAAGTTAGAGTTTCTGCCTTATGCTGTGGCTGTATCAGCGTCACACCATTGAGGCTCGCTATCCGATGCTAAAACTTGTATCCGAAACCCAGGCCGAATGTTAGCACTTCCTTGTTGTCCACAAAGTTCACATTGAACGCAGGGATTAATGCCCATTTTTTCCCGATTTCAAATTCGTATGCTGCGCCAACTCGGAAAAGAAATTCATCGTGTTCATCATTATTCGGGATGGAGACACCCGGTGCCACGAGAAATCGCCACCCTTTGTACGGATGTAGAATAAAAGGCACGGCCAAGATCCAGTCTTCAAAATCTCCACCAGCATATTCCACTATACCGCCGATTCCGAGCAATTGGTTCAGGCGGTATTCGTAACCCAGCCCGACGGTGAATCCATCCTCCCCGTCATCGTGGGTATTTCCTATAAAAAGTTCTGTGCCATGCCGATGTTCCAGCCCCTTTTCTTTGCTGCCGTGCCCGGCTTCTTGAGCGGGGATCTTAACCGGCACAAGTAGCACTAAAAGGACCATCATTAGGCCGATCATAGTACACTTTTGCATCGCTGCTCCCTCTTGATCTTCAGGGCTATACCTGCCCCCGCAAGTTGTACCACATATAAAGTTAAAGTTACTGCCCTGGGTTTGACGGCTGCAATGACATGTATTAAATCCCTCCTATTAACCGGCACGGTTAAGTTGTATTCCTGCTCATCCATGCAATTCAGACAATGGCCCTTCGCTGGGCCTTTGAAGGCTCCACCCTTGTGCTGTGGCTGTATCAGCGTCACGCGCTCAACCCCTTCCCCCGAATACCTATTGCCCATCCCGCCTCCAGGCATTAACCTGAGAGAGTACAACTATCAGGGGCAGATCACTCGAGATTTTACCAACCATCAATCTATGGCGGCAATTGTTTGCCGTAACAATTCAATTGGAAGGGTTATTCATGATGTATACGACACACAGCAAACTGAAAACCATCACACTTTTTATGGTTATCTTTCTGGTTATACCCGCAATCTCTTTTACCAATGAAGATCAGACCAAGCCCATGAGTCCCAAAAACGTGATTCAATATTCGTGTAAGGACATCATGAAGCTCGATGAGAATACCCGCGTTCTCGCGGTCACCTTTCTCCATGGCTATAATCTGGGGAAAAAGGGCACGACTAAATTTAATCGGGCCAAGTTGTCGGATGCATCCTATAAATTTGTCGACTACTGCAAGGATCACCCCAAGGAAAGAGCGCTCTCCGCAATTGGGAGGATTGTAAAATAGATGTCCCACTTCTGACCTGCCCCCGCAAGTTGTACCACATATTAAGTCAGGGTTTCTGCCTTATGCTGTGGCTGTATCAGCGTCACGCTCTCATTGCCATTAGTGTGCAATATCAGACTTTCCTCTTTGAAGAAAACGTTCGGAAGATGGAATTTTCAATTGACCGTAATCGGGGCATTTCACTACACCGTCCTCGCCCTCCATCCATTGTTTGTCATGTGTAAGATTAAAAGGGCCTGACATTTCCCCTGCTAGTTCTATTGCTTCATGTACTAGTTTTATTTCTCCATTTATTAGTTTTATTGCATCATCTATGGCTTCTTCTTTTGAATTTGCTTCAACGGTAATATTTATGTCCCAATGTCCTGCCAAGAGTAAATTAAATCCTTTCATGATTACCTCCAAATTTTAAATTATTAAACATGTTAAAATTTCCAATAAATTATCAGGCGAATCGTTATTTTCAATCCATCCTCGCTTCCAATGCCGAAATACGGTTTTCAAGGTCCTGAGTTTCGATAGCATTCCTTCGGGCAAGTAAATCAGGGGGGCTGGAGGGGGGTGTCAACAAATCCTGAAATAAAAACCGGATGCCAATCCGCGGCTTTTTGGGTTAGAATCATCCAACTTTGAGCCCTATAAAAGAATAGGACGGCTTATGAAAGTGACGGAATCGCGTTTGAAAGGAGTTCATCTCATCAAACCCCGGGTTTTTGAAGACCCACGCGGTTTTTTTCTTGAGATCTATAACCGGGAGAGGTATCAAGACCAGGGTTTCAAAGAGGAATTTGTTCAGGACAATTATGCCCGCTCCACCCGCGGCATTTTAAGGGGTATGCATTACCAGATCAAGCACGGTCAGGCCAAACTGGTCTGGGTGCCGCAGGGCGAAGTGTTCGATGTGGTGGTGGACCTTCGTAAAGAGTCTGCTACGTTTGGGCAGTGGGATGGATATGCTCTTTCCTCAAAAAACAAGCATCAGTTGTTTGTGCCGACCGGCTTTGCCCACGGGTATTGCGTTACCAGTGAAACCGCAGACTTCATGTACAAATGCACCGATTTTTATTACCCAGAGGATGAAGGCGGCTTGATCTGGAACGATCCAAGGGTGGGAATTGAGTGGCCGATCGAAGACCCCATTCTCTCGGAAAAGGACCAAAATAATCCACCATTGGAAAAGGCAGTGCTCCCCGATTCAAGTTGAATCCCGGGAAGTAATTGAAAGGGCCGGGAAGGGAGACGTTATCGGTTGTCGGGGACCAATTTTTTTTTCAAAGCTGTAATGAAGTAGTCATAAACTTCCTTCACATAGACTTCGATGTCGAACGCCTCTTCCGGATTGTAGGCCTGGTACTTGGTGAGCGCGGAGTCGATCTGGTTCTTGAGTTGTTTCTCAAAATTCGGGGTTTGCTGCATTTTTTCCCAATACAATTTTAATATTTCCAAGGTGATTTCCTTGGAGGTTTTTTGTTCCATCACCTTGTTGTAGCTGCACCCCTCTTTGGAACCCGTCTTCAAAAGTTCCTTGATTTTTTGCGTGTAACTTGCAAACGTTTTTTTGCCCAGAATATCTTCGGTGGAAACCGCCAGCACCCGATAGATCGCGCGTTTGATGATCGGTTCGTTCAGGTAGCTTTCCAGCGCATGGACAAAAAATCGACCGGCATGGTTGTGCCGTTGCCCCACCTCTTTATCCATAAAATACTGGCTGATCCGGTTAGTCGGGTCGTCCTCGTACGAGGACTCCACGCATAAATCGCATATCCGGACGGCTTCCAAATCCACAAGATCGATGATCTGGTCGTTGTCCATTTTGGGGTTTTCCCGCGCCAATTGCAGGGCTTTGCGGATGATGACCCGGCGGTAATGCTCGGTTCGCTTGGAATCTTCCGGGAAAAGAGGCTTGAATTCGTCCATAGGATTGATTGGTTAATTAGATCAACAGGTTAACCGAAGAGGATTAATAAGTCCATATAAAGAAAAGAGTTGGTGTTGGGAATTTTTCAATAAACCGGCTCAGTTTTAGGCCATTTTTGCCGATAAAGAAGTCAGGAAAAACCCAATTTTGCCTATTTTCGAATGGATTTAAGATTTTTAGGTAGACAAATCAATGGAAGTCCAGATTTTAAATGAAATAGCCAACCAGGCTCGAAAAACTCCGCCTCCCCAGGTGGGCGCTCCGGTTTCTGCCAACGCTCAGCTCAAGGCACTGAAAGGGAACCCTGTGCCTGCGCTGGGGAATCCTGTGCCTCCTCCGATTGAAGATTCGCCGGTGCAGACCCAGGATCCGGTTACTCCAGAAATCTCATCGGTGGCACGGGCGGCCTCCGCCTATTCAGCGGCGGTCGGGGATGGATTGAACTCTGATGAGTTGAGCGCGATTCAGGATCTGTCAGGAAGGGTCCGGCCAGCGGTTTCCGACTTCTTGAGCCAACCCGGTTTGGAGCAAGCTGAGAATGCCGCGACCGTGGTGGCATCGAATCCTGAAGCGGTTCAGGATTTAACCGCCAGCGTGGAGCAGGCTGTGGTGGCAACGCTCAACCTTCCAGGAATAGAGGGTGAGGTGATCGCAAATGCGGCCCCACCGAATGAAAATGTGTTTGAAGAGGTTCCCGCCTCGGAAAATTTCATTTCAGTAGAAAGAATCACGAATGGAACCGAATTGAATAATCCGGCTCAGGTAGTTGCCGTGAGACCGGCGTTGGTCAATTCGCGTGCGAGTGAGAATACGAGCGTTGAAAATCCGGTAACGGCTGAAGAAGGTGTCGAAACTTCGACTGGAGATTTCAGGGTGACTGCCGCCAGTCCGGCATTGCAGAACGCACAAGCTGGTGCAAACGCCCAAGTGGAAACTCCGGTGAGCCGGCCGGAAGCGGTGGCTTCTCCTCAGCAAGAGTCAGTGAGCCGACCCGAGACTGTTTCCATCAGCCCACAGGAATCTCCG
>JAUVMD010000131.1 GCA_030600405.1 Nitrospirota bacterium | reverse complement strand
TGCCGGATGGCTCGGGATGTGAGCACCCAGGAAGTATTTCGTCTGGCTCGGGCGATGACGCTGAAAAATGCGTTGGCTCAACTGCCGCACGGCGGCGCGAAATCCGCCATCCTGGCAGACTCTAGCACAGCGGAAAAGGAAGCTTTGGTGCGGGGCTTCGCCCAGGCGATCAAAACGCTGACCGATTACATCCCCGGACCGGATATGGGGACCGATGAGGAAAGCATGGCCTTCGTCTTTGATGAGATTGGCCGGGCCGTCGGACTCCCAAGGGTTTTGGGCGGCATTCCGCTGGACAGCTTGGGCATGACCGGGTATGGTTTGAGCGTGGCTGGCAAAGTAGCGGCGGATCATATTGCGCTCCCTTTGGAAGACGCTCGCATGGTTGTTCAAGGATTTGGCAATGTCGGCAAGGCAGCGGCAAAATACTTTGGGGATTTGGGAGTGAAACTGATCGCCACCAGCGATTCCAAAGGTGGCGTCCATAACCCGGATGGCATTGATGTTCCCGCGCTGGTTCAAGCCAAAGAATCCGGCACCCCCGTTGCGCAATCCGGACTTGGTGAGCCGGTGACGAGCGAGGATTTGTTGAAAATCGAATCGGATATCTTCGTTCCTGCGGCGCGGCCGGATGTGTTCACTGAAGCCAACCAAGATTGGCTGAAGACCCGGCTGGTCCTGGAAGGCGCCAACATTCCAATCACCCACGAGGCCGCCAAGCGGATGCACAAGAGAGGGATCATGATTATTCCGGATGTGATCGCCAACTCCGGCGGGGTGATCTGCGCCGCAACGGAATATCAACGTCTTAGCGAGGCCAATGCTTTTGACCGGGTCGAGGCTACGGTCAGCGACAACACCGCCGAACTGTTGAAGCGAGTGGTTAAAGAAGCCATGCCGCCGCATGACATCGCGCAAAAGATGGCACGGGAAAGAATCGATAAAGCGATGTCCTTCCGGGCCCACATGTGACTTCGGCTCAATCGAACCCGTGTCACGGCGAAACCAATCCCCGCCGCGAAGACTGCCAGAGGAGAAATGCGCATGTCACAATTGAAAAAAGTGTTTACCTCCGAATCGGTGACAGAAGGACACCCAGACAAAATCGCCGACCAAATAGCCGATGCGATGCTGGATGAATGTTTGACACAGGACCTGTATTCCCGTGTCGCCTGCGAAGTATTCGTCAATGTCGGCCTTGTGCTGGTGGCCGGCCAGATCACCACCAAAGGCTACGTAAATGTGGACCAACTGGTCCGCCAGGTGGTGAAAGATATCGGCTACATCCAACCCGAATACGGATTCAATTATCAAACCTGCGCAGTCCTCACCTCCATCATTGAACAGTCCGCGGATATCTCGCTTGGAGTGACCAAGGAATCTAAGGATCAATTCGGTGCGGGGGACCAGGGGATGATGTCCGGTTACGCCACTAATGAAACTCCCGAGTATATGCCGACCCCCATACTCCTGGCGCACCGGCTGGCCAGAAAACTGGCGGAAATCCGCAAAGATGAAACCTTGCCTTATCTACGCCCCGACGGAAAAACGCAGGTTACCGTGGAATATCAAAATGATAAACCTAAACGACTGGACAGTGTGGTTGTCTCCTGCCAGCACGACCCGGGGGTTTCTCTGATAAATTTGCGGGAAGATATCAAACAAACCGTCATCCAACCCATATGTAATGAGTTGCTTGATCAAGAAACCCGGTTTTATATCAACAATACAGGCCGATTTGTGATCGGGGGTCCCATGGCCGATTCCGGAATGACGGGGAGAAAGAACATTTCCGATACCTATGGTGGGGTTTGCGGGCATGGCGGCGGTGCGTTTTCCGGGAAAGATCCCACCAAAGTGGATAAGTCAGCGAGTTACGGCGCCCGTTGGGTTGCCAAAAACGTCGTTGCGGCGGGGTTAGCGGAACGGTGTGAGATTCAGATCGCTTACGTGATTGCGGGAACAGAACCCTTATCCGTATGGATCAACACCTATGGATCGAATAAAGTCTCCGAAGAAAAAATTTTGGAAATAATTATGAATGTTTTTGACCTGAGTCCGGCGGGACTTATTAAACAGCTAGATCTTTTACGGCCCATTTACCGGAAAACAAGTAACTACGGCCACTTCGGCCGAATCGACGAAGCCTTTCCCTGGGAAGTCCTCAACAAGGTGGATGATTTGAAGAGTGGATTTTAACTGCAGAGGATGCAAAAATAAAATCCTTTCCTTGAAAAGAAAAGGTTAGGAGAGGTGAAAGAAACCACCGATGGACATAGATTTGTCCCCCTGAGTGACCTGCCCCTTTAAGTTTCTTCATATTTCCTTGGAGTTCAAATATTAACCCCGTGCCTCCTAAACTAGACCACCCAGTACACGTTCGATTTTGGAGGGGAATGCTGTCCTGGTCCGAAACCCTCGAATAATCTGAACCAGAACCAGTTGTAGCGTTGGTCTCTGTGAACTCTGTGGTCTCTATGGTGAACTTCCCTTAACTGACGGCATCAAGTCCGGTGATCTTTTTGCCAAGGATCAGCGTGTGAATGGAATCGGTGCCCTCATAAGTGATGACGCTTTCCAGATTCAGCATATGCCGCATGGTCTGGTACTCGACACTGATGCCGGACGCGCCGAGAATATCACGCGCCTTGCGCGCCACATCCAACGCCACGCGCACGTTGTTGCGTTTTGCCAGCGAAATCTGAGTATAGTCGTGCTGATTCTTTTCCATCAACCGGCCCAACTGCAGGCACAGCAGTTGACCGCAGGTGATGTCGGTCAGCATGTCGGCCAGTTTTTCCTGCACCAGTTGAAACGAACCGATGGGTTTGTCGAACACGATACGCGTCTTGGAGTAATCCAGCGCTTCGTTGTAACAGGCCATGGCCGCGCCCAGAACGCCCCACGCGATGCTGTAACGCGCCTGATTGAGGCAGGTGTAAGCCGCCGTCATGCCTTCGGCTCCGGGTAGCATGCGATCTTCCGGAACCCGGCAATCGTTCAAATGAATTTCACCGGTGTCAGAGGCGCGCATCGAAAACTTGTGACGGATGGGTTGCAGGAGCATGCCCGGCGTTCCCGCGTCCACCACAAACGCGCGCGCCACACCGCCCAGATAAGCCCAGATGAGGACATAATCCGATATGTCGGAGTTGGTGATCCACATCTTGGACCCGTTCAGGACGTATTCATTGCCGTCCTTGACGGCGGTGGTTTTCATCCCGGCGGGATCGGACCCGAAATCGGGCTCCGTCAATCCGAAGCACCCGACCTTGTCGCCGCTCACCAGACCCGGAAGCCATCGTTCCTTCTGCTCCCCGGACCCGAAGCGGTTGATCGGATAAATCACCAGCCCGTTCTGAACGGAAGCGAAACTGCGGATGCCGCTGTCACCCCGCTCCAGTTCCATCATCATCAGACCGTAAGCGACCGGACCCAGTCCGGCGCCGCCGTGGGTCGGCAACATCGCGCCGAAAAATCCTTCCTCTCCCATTTTTTTGATGAGAGGTTTCGGAAACTCACCTTTTTCGAAACAGTTGCGGATAATTGGCAGGACCTCCCGGTCGACGAATTTCCCGGCGGTTTCCTGAACCAGTTTTTCCTCGTCGGTCAAGTTCTGTTCTATATTATAAAAATCCAAAGGAAGCATAACGTTCTCCCTTTAACCCCCTCTTTGGCTGAAAAGCTGTTTTTGAAAACCGAAGGCTCATGGGCAACATGAACTGGAGCGAGAAAATTGATGTTCTCAAAGCACAATAAACAAAAACAATAAGAAAACCGTCCACATCAGTACCCAAACAACCCGACACCATCTCTCGAGACGACACGCTCTCTTTTCCATTTCCCGATGGTCATTGACCTCAGCGGCAAATGAAGGAACGCTCATTATTAAAAACAACACCAGCAATTTTCCTGTTTTTCCCATGACCCGACCCCAAACAAAACAATTGATTGATAAGCTACCCTGTTACTATAAATATATTCACCCACCCACTTCTTTTGCCATTCAAAAGAAGAACGCATTTTACGGTCCAAATGGGAGTATGGGTTAAAATCAATGGGTTACAGTTTTTGCGGTAGCTCCTTTTTGAATTTGGCTAGCACTGTGGCTAGCGTTTGGGGCTGGAATACCCTGATATTGCCTCTTCCATCCGAGGCTTAGCCTTAGCGAAAAATGCGAATAAATCCCTACCGATAGGGTCTTAACATATATGGAAGAAACAATAGGGGGTTGAAATGGATGAACGAACCAAGGAATTAATCGCGGTGGGGGCTTCGGTTACCGCTAATTGTCAGCCTTGCTTGAAATACCATGTTGAAGAGGCTCAAAAGCAGGGAGCAAGTCAGCCCCATATTCATGAAGCAATTGAAGTAGGCCAAATGGTTAAAAAGGGGGCAATGCGCAAATTCAACGAATTTATTCCCACAATTATTAAAGACTCCTCATAAAAAAAGAAGCGGATGTTATGAAGATCATAAGTTTGAAAATCTGTCCCTATGTTCAACAGGTGCGCGTATTGCTGGAAGCAAAGAAAAATAATTATGAAGTAATTGGTGACCCCTTGCTTACATGTCTATCATGGCCGCTCCTTATGAAAAGTTCGACCTAATGACTTTAAAGAAAAGTCAAAATAGCTTTGTGCAAGAAAAATCCGGCGACCAGTAAGGTAATCCCTCCAAAATAGCAGCCCCAAAATGGAATGTTTAATTTCTCGGCCAGTAAAAAAGGTACAAAAAATAATAAAGATATCGGGATACCAACAAAAATGCTCTTGGCAAAGGCAATGCTCGTTTCCGGGTTTTGATAATCTGCGTGGGAAAACACAAGAGCAATGAGAGTTGCAATCGGTAATGCTACGATAAAACCAGCAAGGTCTGGTCGTTTCCCAGAAAGCCAAGATGCAAAACTGATCAGCAGGGCAGCAATTACTGTTTTTGAAATAAATAGAAACATTTTGATTCCTAATTCAAATTGTAAGTTGTCAAACGAATCTGGACCAAAGTTGGAATTTAGCTAGAGACACATTTGGTTTATAGTCCTTCGGTAAAAATAGTCGGTGTGGGATTCTGGGAGGGTCCGGGTGGTTACTGGTCCGGTCCCATGAGGAGAACGAAATTTTTCACGATGT
>JAUVMD010000286.1 GCA_030600405.1 Nitrospirota bacterium | reverse complement strand
CCGAGTTCAAAGGATACTTCAACGAAGAAACCCGTATTTTCCTGTCCATCGGTTTGCTGGGGTCCTTCACCACCATGTCAACCTTCAGTTACGAATCGTTCAAACTGCTGGAACAGCAGGAGCACATGCTGTTCAGCGCCAACGTCATCGGTTCGGTCGTCCTCACCCTGCTGGCTGTGTATCTGGGAAAAATTATTACCTTGAATTTATAACGAGTCGATCATGAAAAAGGAAAGTGATGCTATTTTATTGAGGATTTTTATCGGCGAGTCCACCAAGTACGAAGGAAAACATCTGTATAAATACCTGGTGGAATTTTTCAAGAAGGAAGGGCTGGCGGGGGCGACGGTGTTACGCGGCATCGACGGTTTCGGAAAGTCCAGCCATGCCCATACCACCTCTATTTTGAGGCTGTCCACCGATTTACCCATCGTGGTGGAGGTGGCCGACACGCAGGCCAAGATCGACGCGATCAAACCCAAACTGGATGAGATCGTCACCGAGGGACTGATCACCGAGGAAAAAGTGAAGATTATCCTCTACGAGAGCAATGATCAGAAGTAAACCGGGCTCGTTTCTCAGTTTTTAAACCACACCATAGGCCAGCATGGCGTTCGCCACTTTTTTGAAACCCGCCAAGTTGGCGCCTTTCACGTAATTGATGTATCCCTCTTCGGCGCCGAAATTGATGCATTGCTGATGGATATCATTCATGATTCCGCGTAACAGGAGGTCGACATCCTCTTGGCCCCAGGCCATGTGCATGGTGTTCTGAGTCATTTCCATTCCGGAAACCGCAACCCCTCCGGCATTGGAGGCTTTGCCGGGAGCGTACAGGATTTTGGCATCCTGAAACACCTTGACCGCCTCCGCCAGGGTGGGCATGTTGGCGCCCTCCGCCACGGCCTGGCAACCGTTTTTGACCAGAGTTTTGGCATCCTTTTCGTCAATTTCATTCTGAGTGGCGCAGGGAAAGGCCAGATCGCACGGGATTCCCCACGGTTTTTTATCGGGGTAGAATTTGCATTTGAATTCTTTCGCGTATTCGGAGATGCGTCCGCGCTTAAATGTTTTAAGTTCAAAGATGTAGGCCATCTTCTCTTCGTTCAATCCGTCAGGATCATGGACGAAGCCTGAGGAATCGGACAGCGTCACCACTTGAGCGCCGAGTTGAATCAATTTTTCGGCCGTGTACAGGGCGACATTCCCGGAACCGGAGACCACACATACCTTGTCTTTCAAGTCCCCCCCTTTGTGTTTGAGCATTTCTTCCATGAAGTAGGCGCATCCGTAGCCGGTGGCTTCCTTGCGGATGAGACTACCGCCGTATTCCAGGGCCTTGCCGGTCAACACTCCGGTAAATTCATTAAACAGGCGCTTGTACTGACCGAACATGAAACTGATTTCGCGTGTGCCAACGCCGATATCTCCCGCCGGTATGTCAACATTGGGACCGATGTGCTGGCTGAGCTCGGTCATGAACGCCTGGCAGAACCGCATGACTTCGCGTTCGGATTTTCCTTTGGGATCGAAATCGGCTCCGCCCTTTCCCGAACCCATGGGCAGGGTGGTCAGGCTGTTTTTGAAAATCTGCTCAAAGCCGAGGAATTTTAAAATACTCAGATTGACGGAAGGATGAAACCGGATGCCGCCTTTGTAGGGGCCGATGGCGTTGCTGAACTGGACCCGGTACCCGCGGTTGACGTGGATGCGGCCCGCATCATCCTCCCAGCACACACGGAAGATGATGGTCCGGTCCGGTTCGGTCATGCGTTCCAATATACGGGCGCGAATACATTTGGGATTTTCGTTGATATACGGAATCACCGTTCCGGCAACTTCGTGCACCGCCTGGTGGAATTCCGTTTCACCGGGGTTGCGCTGGATCAACCTCGACATGAAATCATCCAGATCCACTTGCAGTTTATCCCCCATCAGATGCTCCTCTGGCAGATAATAGGTATCGTATACATTTCGAAGAAAAATGTTGTTTAATTCAACATCGCATCGTCCGGGTTGACGGGCATGTGTCCAATCGTAAATACCATGGACTCTTTGGATTCACGGACTTGAATTCCCTTTTTATGCCGAACTTCAAACATTCGGTTAAAGACTTCCGTATCCAAACTGCAGGAGCCTCCATTTTCTTCAATCATTACCATAAATGCAACGAGCAGTTTTTCGATATGTGGGTCCATTTTCATCCCATCTGTTTCAATTGTTTTTACTGCACAGCCACCGCCAACTCAACCAGATCCATACGGTAAACATTCCCAGCCAACCAAGGGTTTGGGTGGTCCCTGCGATTACCGGTGTCTTATCCAGCACGCCCCACATCGTGAATAAATTTCTCCAATCATGGGCTTCGCTCCCCAAGCCGCCGATCAACGGCAAAATAAGGACTTGGGCATCGGCCATATACACGGCCACATCCAGAAAATTTTCAAAAAACCAGAATCCGCCGACAGCATACCCGAGCGCATCGCGTTGCCGCCAGAAAGCCACTGTCACGATCAGGGGAATCAGGAGTTGTCCGAGCGTTCCTCCTAGAATGTTCATGGCCCGCCCAAAATAACTGAATGCGGGGTGGCCGAATTCATGGAAGACCAAGTTTACCCTATGCAACCCTCTCATCCAAAAGGAATGATGGCCCAATAAATCCGTCTTCAGTAAATACATCAAAAACGCGAAGCAAACGGAGGTCACCGCCAGCGCCCAAAAAGGAACCGGTTTCCAAGGCCGGGAAGCCGGTTCAACTGCCGTGGCCCAGAGCAGGGCCAATTGACCGGGTTCCGCTTCATGCTTCTGGCTAGCCGGGTTCTTTTTAAATTTCCGATAATCCATGGAGTGTTTTCTCTTACCTTTTTTCGTAGTTAATGGCATGGCGGAATCACCTAATTTGGACTAACCCGTGGCTTTTTTAAAAAGGTTTGAGGATCCTGAAATGCTCTTTCTTTCATGGTAAGCAAGGATTTGCATCGATCCAAGTAAAAAAAATTACCTTGGCGATGGGTGTGGTACACTTGCGCAATTATTTCT
>JAUVMD010000114.1 GCA_030600405.1 Nitrospirota bacterium | reverse complement strand
GGCAAGCCGACCAACCACAAAGTTTTTGGTGAGGCCATTGCTATTCTGGCCGGTGACGCGTTGTTGACGCAGGCTTTTGTGTTGATGACCAACCCGCATCTGATGGAGACCATCTCTCACCAAAACATCCTTCGAGCTTCGCAGGAGATCGCCAAGGCGATGGGTTCTACCGGCGTGATTGGTGGCCAGGTGGTGGATTTGGAATCGGAGGGGAAAAAAATCGATGCCTCAACTTTGGAATACATTCATATTTATAAAACAGGTTTCTTTTTCAAGGCCTGTGTTCGAGCCGGCGCGATCTTGAGTGGGGCTTCCCATTCCCAGTTGGGAGCACTCTCCCGTTATGGCGCGCATATCGGTCTCGCGTTTCAGATTATTGACGATATCCTGGATATCATTGGAGACAAAAAAGAACTGGGAAAAGATATCGGTAGCGATATCGACAAGGACAAGGCCACTTACCCGGCCTTGTTCGGTTTGGAGGATTCCAAAAAGAAGGCCGAATCTCTGGTAGATGAGGCCTTGGAATGCCTAGAAGAATTTGACGAACGAGCCGATCCCCTGCGTGAGATTGCCCGTTTTTTCGTCCAACGCACCTTTTGATATGGAATTATTATGAGCAGGCTCTTAGATGGAATCAACGGTCCCCAGGACTTAAAAAAGCTCAAAAAGGAAGATCTTCCCGCTTTGGCGGCAGAGATACGGGAAACTCTTTTATCGACAATATCCAAAACCGGCGGACATTTGGGGTCCAATCTGGGCGTTGTGGAGTTGACACTGGCCATGCATTATGTGTTTGACAGTCCGCGCGATAAGTTTGTGTGGGACGTGGGCCACCAGAGTTATGTCCACAAACTGTTGACCGGCAGGCGGGAACGGTTCCATACCCTCCGGCAATACGACGGGTTGAGCGGGTTCACCAAACGTGAAGAGAACGAGCATGATCATTGGAACTGCGGTCATGGTGGAACCTCCATCTCCGCCGCCCTCGCTTTCGCCAAGGCGCGCGACCTCAAAAAGGAAGACAACGAAGTCGTAGCGGTGATCGGCGACGGGTCGTTGACCGCAGGCATGGCTTTTGAAGGCCTGAATCACACCGGCCATCTCAAAAGCAACATGATCGTTATCCTGAACGATAACGAGATGTCGATTTCCACTAACGTCGGTGGCATGTCGGCGCACTTGAGCCAGATCATGACCGGTCAGGTCATGCGGAAAATCAAGGGGCAAATCGACGAGATGCTGAATTCTATTCCCGGAGTGGGGAAGGATATATCGCATTTCGCCCATAAAATAGACGATGCCATCAAAGGCGTATTCATCCCCGGACGGTTGTTCGAGGATCTGGGATTTCGTTATGTCGGTCCGCTGGATGGGCACGATACGGATACCTTGATTGAAAACCTGGAAGACCTTAAAGGCCAGAAAGGCCCGACACTGGTCCATGTGATCACGCGCAAGGGCAAGGGATACAAAATAGCCGAAGAAAAGGCCGAAATCTGGCATGGCGCGTCTCCCTTTGATATTGAAACAGGAACTTTTTTGAAAAAGAAATCCAATCCGGCGTACACCGCTGTGTTTGCCGATGCTCTGATCGACTTGGCGGAACAAGATGAGAAAATTCTCGGGATCACTGCCGCCATGCCGTCAGGAACGGGTATCAGCAAATTTGGGAAGGCTTTCCCGGACCGCACCTTTGACGCGGGTATGGCCGAACAACATGCGGTGGATTTTGCGGGTGGTCTCGCCTTGGAAGGGTTCCGGCCGGTTATCGCGATTTATTCCACATTTTTGCAACGAGCCTACGACCAAGTGGTTCATGACATTTGTCTCATGAACATCCCGGTCACGTTTGCGATGGATAGGGCCGGCATCGTTGGCGAAGATGGTGCGACCCATCAGGGGTTGTACGACATCGCCTACCTGCGGACCCTGCCCAATATGGTTGTCATGGCACCCAAGGACGAAAACGAATTGCGCCACATGCTGAAAACTGCCGTCTATCATTCTGGCCCCGCCGCCGTGCGTTATCCGCGTGGTGCGGGCTTGGGCGTGCCTCTGGATCCGGAAATGAAAGAACTGGAAATCGGTAAGGGCGAGGTACTTCAGGATGGAAACGATATCGCCCTCATCGCCTATGGGCACATGGTGCCGCCGGCTCAGGACCTTGCCCGGTCTTTGGAGGGTGAGGGCCTCAGTGTGGCTGTTATCAATGCCCGGTTCGTGAAGCCCTTGGATACCGATCTGATCTGCCGCTATGCGCGGTCAGCCAAATGTCTGGTTACGTTGGAAGAACATTCCCTGCAAGGCGGGTTCGGTTCCGCGGTTCTGGAAGAAATCAATGAGCATGTTCCGGAGAAAAATGTTCTGGTGAAATGTATCGGCACGGCCGATAGGGTCATTGAACATGGGGCTCCGGCGCTGGTTCGAAAAGATTTGAAATTGGACCCGGAAAGTCTTTTAAACACGGTTCAGGAGTTCTATAATAATACCGTTCTCGGGACCGTCCCGATTTCCGGTAATGGGAAAAAAGGTGTCCATGGAAACGGCGGAAACGGCCAAAACGGAGGAAGTCGAAAGCAATCCTCCAATGGCGAAAAAGATAAAGGAAAAGAAATACAACCGGTCAATGGATAGATGCTCCCAAATCAAACGTGTTACCAGCGAAACTCAAATTGAAGTCAGTCTGGTTCTGGACGGAACAGGGCAGGGGGATATCCAAACCCCGATTCCGTTCATGGATCACATGCTGGCGCAGTTTTCCCGCCACGGTTATTTCGATCTCACAGTAAAAGCCAAAGGAGATACCCACATCGATTTCCACCACACGGTGGAGGATCTGGGAATTGCGCTGGGTCAGGCCTTTGAAAAAGCTCTCGGAGACAAGAAGGGAATCCGGAGGTTTGCCCAGTCCAGTGTGCCTTTAAACGAAGCTCTGGTGAATTGCGTGGTGGACCTGAGCCGCTCTTACTTTGTGTTCAATATCGACCTGCCCAAAGCGAAACTGGGTGAGTTCGATGTCGAGCTGATTCCGGAATTTTTCCAGGCGGTTTCTGCCAACTGTGGGCTCACTCTGCACTTCAATTCTCCCTACTGGAACAACCTGCACCACGTCGTGGAAGCCTCTTTCAAGGCGTTTGCTAAGGCGATGGACCAGGCCAGTTCCTTGGACCCGAGGTCCAACTCGATTCCGTCGACCAAAGGCACTCTCTAAATGATCGCCATTATCGACTATGGCATGGGTAATTTGCGTTCGGTGCAAAAGGCACTGGAAGCTGTGGGCGCCGATGCCGTGGTGTCCAGCCAGCCCCAAACCATATTGGATGCCGATTCGGTGGTCCTTCCAGGGGTCGGGGCGTTCAAGGACTGCATGGACAACCTTGAGCACTTGGGGCTGGTGGAGGTGGTCCACAAATCCATTCAATCCGGCAAACCGTTTCTGGGTATCTGTCTCGGACTGCAACTGCTGTTCGAGCAGAGTATCGAGTTCGGCACGGTGGAAGGATTAGGAATTCTTCCGGGAAAAGTCATGCGTTTTCATTTTGATGACCCCACTCTGAAGGTCCCGCACATGGGATGGAATACACTGACTCTCAACAAGCCATCGCCGCTGTTCGATTTGATGGATGCGCATCCCTACTATTATTTTGTACATTCCTATTATGTCGTTCCCGAAAACCGTGACATGGTCGTTACCACCACTGATTACGGGATGCCGTTTGTTTCCGGAATCCAACACGAGAACATTCACGCCTTTCAGTTTCATCCCGAAAAGAGCCAGAAGCAGGGATTGACGATGCTGGAGAAATTTGCCCACCTGAACTGACCGGCCTATGCATAAGTCCAATTACGTCCGGGGCCTGACCTACGCGGCGATCACCGCCCTGCTATGGGGCTTCCTCCCCATCCTGATGAAAATCGCCCTCCAGGAATTTTCCGGGGGCAGTATCGTCTGGTTCCGTTTTACCTTTGCTTTCGTGGTGCTATTCCTGATCCTGAAATTCCAAAAGAAGCGACCGGAATCGATCATTCTGTCGCCACCGGGTTTTGGAATTCTGGCGGGAATTTTTCTGGCGGGTAATTACTATTACTTTTTAAAAGGCGTCGAAACCAGCAGTCCCTCTAACGCCGGTATTCTGATCCAGACTGCGCCGGTGTTGCTGGTGATCCTGGGCGTGGTGCTGTTCAAGGAACGTTTCCACCGGAAACAGGGCATCGGTTTGGCGATTGCCGTGGTTGGATTCGTTATTTTTTACAGGGACCAGAGTCGCCAATGGGGCGGCGAGGTGTATACGGATGCCTCCTTATATGTGGAGGCCGCCGCGTTATTGTGGGTGGGCTACATGGTTTTTCTGAAAAAATTGTCGGTTTTGCATGAAGCTCAGCACCTGAATCTGCTGGTGTATGGCACCGCCGCTCTGGTGTTGATCCCTGCCGTGATCTGGACCGATTTCAACAATACGCATTTCGGCAGTTGGATGTTGATGATTTTTCTGGGTGTGAACACCCTCCTAGCTTACGGTTGTCTGGCCGAATCGGTTAAATACATTCCCCTATGGCTACTCAGCGTGGTGATCACGCTCAATCCGTTCATCACGCTGGCGGTCATGCACATTTTGCCCCTCGTGGCGCCGGGTCTTGTGGCACCTGAAATCATCGGATTGTGGGGCTACATCGGTGCCTGCATTGCCGTTTTTGGAGTGGTGATGGTCATTCGCAAAGACTAGGGTTTGTCCCGTTTCATGGCGCGGGCGATTTCGCGATCGGCTTCCCGCTTTTTGATGGTGTCGCGTTTGTCGTAGTCCCTCTTGCCCTTGGCGATGGCGAGCTCTACCTTGACCTTGCCGTTTTTGAAATACAGTTTCAGCGGAATCAGGCTGTGTCCTTTTTCCTGGGTGATGCCGATCAATCGAGCGATTTCCTTTTTGTGGAGCAGGAGCTTGCGCTTGCGCATGGGATCGTGATTGAAAGCATGGGCCGGGGTGTATGGGCTGATGTGGCAGTGAAGCAGAAAGACCTCTTCGCGGTCCACCACGGCGTAACAGTCCGCCATACTGGCTTTGCCCTCGCGCAGGGCCTTGACCTCCGTCCCCTGCAAAACCACGCCCGCTTCCAATGTGTCCTCGACATGGTAATTGTGCCGGGCCTTTTTGTTCTGGCAGATGATCTTGATGCCATTCGTCTTTTGGCTTTTTTTATTCATGAGTCCGGGATTATCTGGATTTTGCGTCCGAGCTTCAGTTTTAAAGAGCGGGCCGCATGGCCCTCCCGCTTGAAAATTTCGAGTGCGTCCCAGCTGTTGATGATTGCCCCTGCCTTACCCGGAGAAACTTCGGAGTAATGGGTTGCTAGACTGCGGATGACGGTCCTTCCCAGTTTAACAGTCAATTTTCGAAAGTGTGGGCAATGTCGCGATAACATTTCCCGCGAAATATTGGTG